>JAFSGD010000025.1 GCA_017434845.1 Clostridia bacterium | reverse complement strand
TTATTTTAAATCTCGGCGAGGGATATCTTTGCGATATCTGCCGCGAGCATCCGCGCTTTTACAACTGTTCGCCAAAGGGCTTAGAAGTTGGGCTGGGAATGGCTTGCGAGGAGGCGTGCAGGCTCATCCTTACCTCCGATTGCTATTGCGCGCTTGCCGAGCTCGATCATGAAAGTGAAGAAGAAATTGCCGATCATTGCTTTGATACGTTTTCTCTGCGCGAGCGGATATATGCCGTGCTTGCGAACCGAAACGAGCCATACCAAAAGCGTTTGGAACGCATTTATGACGATTTTTCGGTTAATCCCGCGGATATCAGCGACGAATCTTGGGAAAATCTGATCTCCTCGCTTGAATATCTTGATGAATCGGATAAGACGTTGTTTTCCTGCTATTCATCCGAGCTGTCAACTCCGCCCGAGCATGAAAAATTTCTCGAACGCGCGCTTGCTTATTTCGTTTTTCGGCATTGCACCGAAGCCGAGGATGAATATGACTATTGCGCTTCTCTGGGCTTTTGCCTCTTTTGCGAGCGTTTGCTTGCTTCGGTGCTGAAAACTCAAGGGGCGGGCGAGCTTTCGCAGATCATCCGTTTTGCGCGCATCGTTTCCGAAGAGCTTGAATATTCCGAGGATAATACCGAAAGCATAAAAGACGTGTTTTATTATTGATCCCCTAAACTTTACAAATCCATTACATTTGCGTGTTATAATCGATAACAACTATATATTAAGGAGATTTCGATGAAAAAATATCTTGCACTATTTTTGGCTGTTACGTTTATAATAGCCTGCTTCGCCTCCTGCAACGATAACCCTCAGGAAAGCTCTTCTGCCGAAAGCGTGCTTGAAAGCTCGTATCCTGCGGTAAGCGATGGCGGCGAATCTTCAACCGAAAGCAGTGAAAACGAGGCTTCGCTTCCCGAAAGCTCGGCGGATTCCGAATCCTCTTCGGACGAAAGCCTTGAATCCTCCGAGCCCGATGAAAGCTCCGAGGTTTCCGAACCTGATGAAAACAGCGATGTTTCCGATCATGAACCCGAGCCCGAGCCCGAAAAGGCAGATGCCTTCCGCCTTTCGAGCATCGATGATTTCACCGATAAAAGCAAAAGCCGCACCTATACCGTTTATGCGCCCTACACCGATTCATACACCATCGAGGGCGAGGGCGTCAAGAGCATTCTCATTGAAAAGAACGGCAAAACCGTAAAGAAGGGTAAAACCAACCTTACCGTTTCGCTTGAAAAGGACGAGGTCTATACCTTAACCGTTACCACCTCAAAGGCAAACGCCGATTTCAAGCTTATCACCACCGCGAAGGAGCACGTTGTTACTCTGCCCTATGACGTTGCAACGCCCGAGGATATTTCTAAGGTCGATCTGAACGGCAACGGTGCCAATCCGCTTGTTGCCGCAGAGGTAAACTATATCAAGCGCGCGGGCGGAACCTATATTTATTCCAACAACCCCGAGCAGTTCGGCGCACAGCACGTCGGCAAGGCGTTTATGCGCAACAAGGGCTTAAGCGGCGAGGTATACGTAACCTTCGAGCACGCAAACTATGCAGGCAAAAACATTTATCTCGGCTATCAGCTCAAGAACGAAACCGACCATGATGTTTATATAACCATAACCAACGTTGGCTATCAATGGATAGGCACGTGGTTCGGTCAGCTTGCTTGGTATGATTTTTATAACACCTCGTTCAAGCTTCCCGATGATTATTTTAATCAGGCGGGCTCTATTGCCCCCAAATATGCGGGCCTTGATTATGCCTATAAGAACTATCAGCCCCGCGTTTATCAGCCCACGACCTACCGCTTGCCCGCAGGCGAATATTTCTGGGTCATCGGCGGAACCTCTGCCGATTCCTATCGCAACATAAACGTCGATAACTCTGCCGACCGTTTCGTCAACCCCGTTCGCTGTGCCAACGGCAACGTTAAATTCACCGTAAGCGGCGGCGAGGTAACCGGAACGATGTATTGCTATAACGATATCGCACAGGTTAAGGCAGAGCCCGAGGCGCTCGGCTACGTTGCTCAGGGATATGCACAGCAATATTCCGGCATTGCCCATCACCACGGTGTTATCGATAACTTCATGTCTTGGACCTTTAACGACAGCGTCGGTGCGGGCATGCTCCCCGTTACCTACACCAATTCCTATGCCGATTACGTTCCTTCGGTAACCTTTGCATATAGTGAATATAAAAACAAGGAGCACACCGTCAATTCAACAAGCTGGATGACCCATCTTAATCCCCAAAACAACCACAAGGCTGTCGGAATGGATATGGTTGAGTTCATTTGGCATGATGCAAACGGCAAAGAGATCGTTATAGATAACGCCCATGCCGATGGCGGCGGAACACCTGCCAATACGGCAAACTGGATGATCGAATATCAAGACCATTTCACCTTTGTTAATCAGGGCGATACCGACAGAAAGATCACGCTTCACCTTCGCGATCACGGCACTCTTGCGCTTCTTGTTCGCGATAGTTTAAGCGGCGAGGTGCTTGAAACCGCATTCACGGCAGGTCTCGGCGAGAGCAACGTTTTCAGTAACTATACCTATGAGTTGACCGTTCCCGCACACAGCGCAAAGCAGATAACGCTCGATTATCTGCTCGTTGCCTGCTCTTACGGAAGTGTTGATCACGCCGTTGCCATAAAGTAAATTCAAACCGAAAAAACTCGCTTTTGATACCCCATATTACGCCCTTGGAATATAACAATACAAAACAAAAATCAAGCTTCATTTAAGATTGAAGCTTGATTTCTTTTTATAAGTGCTTTTAATGTTGTTAATGCTTCAGAGCTCCGTTTATGATTCCTTTTCCGATAAGCATTCCCGTTGTGATCTCCGAAACAGTCCAGCCGGTCTCAACACAGCAGGGACCCCAGCCCACGTCATGCGGAATACCGAAATATTCAAAACGGTTAAGGTCGATTCCTCGGCACCATGCTCCGTTAAGCAGATTGTTTTCGCTGATAACCTGCGCCTTGATGAAAAATTCGCATATATCGCGCCAAGCAGTCGCAAAGCGCATCTCGTGCGTTACATGGAAAGCAAAGGCAAAGCCAAGTGGAAGCCAGTTAAGCGAATAGAGCAGATCTGCAACAGGGTCGCCGTTTTGCGCCAAAAGCGAGCATTCGCCGCCCGCGTTGTTAAAACAGGATGAACGATAGCCCGTATCCCATTCGGCATAACCGCCCGATTCATGCCGTAATCGGGTCAAATCGTTGAATACGCGGTCAAGCATATCATAGTGCTCCTTCTTTCCGCTTGCCTTGTAAAGCACCGAAAGCGGAAATATAAGGCGGCAGAGCTCGCCCGTTTCGCTGTGCTCGCGCACGGTTTCGGGATAGAGCGACATGAGCGTTTCGAGCCCTTTTCGGCCAACCTCAAAATATTCTTCTTCGCCGCAAACGAGATAGCAAAGCAGTAACGCCGCACTGTACCAAGAATTATAATGCGCGCTGGCAAGCCCGTGCTCTTGGTTTTCCGGCCCGAACACGCTTTTTTCGGAAGAAAGATATTCCAAAACGTCGGTGCGCGCAGGGCGAAGACCGTCTTTGCAGGTGGTGTCGCAAAGAAAACGCAAGACCCTTTTCGCATCGGGCAGATATTTGTCTGAAAGCCCGAAATAAGAATAAAGAAGCGAGGGTATAACCGTTCTTGCAACGTCATCCTGATAGCAAACGTTCCAAGCCTCCTCCGACCAGCGCATCATTCCCGCAAAATCACCGTTCTTAACAACAAGAGGTCCATAGCAAAGGTTATACATTTTTTCTGCCTTTTCGATTTTTTCGGTATCGCCCGAAAACAAAAACGCGCCTGCCGCCTCGCCGATACAATCGGTGCGAATAACGGTTGAAAGAAGCCTTTTTCCGTTTGGTAAAATATTGTGGCTCAAGCCCTCGTAAATTCCCTTTGAACCGTCGGGCGCAACCAAAAAATTATCCAGAAGCGTTAATGCGCGGTCGATGCAGGCGTTAAGCTCGTTTTCGAAGCTGTCGCGAAGCTCGCGCTTGGCTTCGAGGCTGTTCTTGCCGAACGCGGCGGGGGCATCTGCACCCAAGAATTCGCAAACAAAGCTTACCACCGATTCCCAACGCGCTTTCGGGGCAAACGCCCCTTTAAGCCAATCGCACATTCTGAAGGCGGCAGCGATAACGTTATCATAGCGAAAAAACGCCGCACCGTTCGTTGCTTCGCTCTCGTTTGAGGCGATATTATCGTGCGCGGGTGTGTATTTTTTATAATACATTAAAATTTCGGTGTTCGGCATAAGGAAATGAGGGCGGATATAGCTGTTACAACGGCTGTCGAGCAGGTCGCCTGCCGAAAGCTTCGCAAAATCGCTTTTGCAAACCAAGCGGTGCGGCAAAGCCTCGGTCGGCTGAGCTGAATAGACACAGCGAAAGCTACCAACATATTCAAGAAATATCGGCTTTCCGCTGTCGGCGAAGCTCTCGGTTTTTTCGCGCAGAGGCGCGTTCATAATAAGCGGCTTTTCCTCTGTTCCGCCAAGAATGGCAAGCGCATCATATTCCAAAAGCTCTATCTCGCTCGCTTCATTGCACGAGGCAAGGGTTGCATCGCAAATGGTTTTAAAAAGCCTAAAAAGATCGCTTTCTTTTTCGGAAACAACAAGAAGCTTCATGTTTTCGTTCCTTCCTTCCTTTCTTGTTAATCGGATTTTATCACATTGCTTCGCTTCGGTCAATATCAAAACGCTATTCCTTATTAAATCGCTTGATTTTCAAAACGCCGTGTTGTATAATGTTTTCAAGAAAACGGCAAGGGGTTTAAAATGCAACGTCCGATAACGAGAATTATAAAAAAAGAAATACCTGTCGGCAAACGCATTCTTGTAACGAGTGATATCCACGGCCACCTTTCGTTTTTCGAAAACGCGCTTAAAAAAGCCGATTTCTGCGAGAATGATATTTTGGTTATCGTCGGCGATATCGTCGAAAAGGGCCCGAACAGCCTGGGCGCTCTTCGCCGTGTTATGAACCTTTGCGAGAGGGGCAACGTTATTGCGCTTATCGGCAACGTCGATGCCTATCGCATGGAGCTTATCGACACGTTAACCGAAGCCGATGCCGAGGAATATTTTGAATATCTTTTAAGATTGCGCAAGTGGTATGGTTCAAGCTTTTATGATGAGCTTGCAAACGAATGCGGCTTTGAAATAAGCTCGCCTGCCGATATTCTGAACAGCAAAGAAACGGTTATTGCACATTTCGAAAAGGAGTTTTCTTTCCTTGCCTCTCTGCCAACCGTTGTCGAAACGCAAAATTTCATTTTCGTTCACGGCGGTCTTTATGATAAAGAGCCTTCTGCCAATGCGTGCAGAAGCGTTTATGAGCTCACCAAATACGATAGCTTTTTAACCCGAACCGAGCTTGTTTTCGATAAATACGTTGTTGTCGGTCATTGGCCGGTCTGCCTTTATAACGACCGAATACAACAGCTTAACCCCGTTTTTGATAAAGAAAAGCATATCATCGCGCTTGATGGCGGTTGCGGAACCAAAAACGAGGCGCAAATAAACCTTCTTGTCATTCCCGATATAAACAGCACGGTTGAAGAAATAAGCCATGTTTCCTGCGACGAGATCCCCAAGGTGATCGCGCTTGAAGCACAAAGCGCAAGCGAAGATCCGTTGCATATAAGCTGGCTCAGCCAAAAAATCGAGCTTTTAGAGCGCGGCGAGGAATTTTCTTATATAAGGCATGAGCAAAGCGGCAGATGCCTTTTTGTGCCCAATGCCTATTTAAGAAACGAAACGAGCTGTAACGACTATACCGATTATGAGCTTTTTGTTGAAGCGGGCGATGAAATGGCAATGGTATTCGAATGCTCAAGGGGCATTATCGCGAAGCGTAACGGCGTTATCGGCTGGTACCGCGGAAAATTCAGATATAAAAAGGAAACAACGACATGAGCATGAAAAAAGGCGTTTTACTTTACACCTGCTATAACGGGTATAACAACACCAAATATTACACCCCAACCGATGCCGAGCTGGCTTCGCTTCTTGAAACCACCGACGAAATACTTTTTATTCCCATTGTAACCTACAACCGCTTCACCGACCGAAACGGAAACGATTATGAGGTTCTCTCTCATGAAAAGATAGATGCGATGACGGTTGACATGGTCGGCGATCCCTCGCGCTTCGAAACCATAAAAGGCGAATACCACGCCACCGCAAACCACCGTCTGCCCGCTAACTATCACGTTAAGGATTACGTTAACGATGCATCTGCGCTCGCAAGCCGCATCGTCGCCATAAAAAGCGATGCGAAGCTTTGGTTCTCGGTTCCCTCTGCCGAATGCTTCCATGCCGTAACGCATTTTTTTGCAAACGCTTGGGCAGATACGGTTGATCTTATAAAAGCAACCGTAAGCGAAAAAATATGGAACGATAACGTAAAGGGCATTTATTATGCGGGCGAGGATATCGTTACCGCGGGCTACACCGTTTTTGATAACGATCAGCCCGAAAAGTGCTTTAATAACCCCATCGTATATTCGATGAAAACCGTTTCCGACCGCGTTCATTCCTACGGCAAAGAGATGCTTTGGATACCCTATTATCACGAGGCGGCATCCTCTTCAAAGAATCTCGGCCACGTTGTTAACCTCACCGACATTTTCGATACGGTTATCATTCAGCCCTCTTTCTTCTTCAATGCGGCAAGAACCGAGGAAATAAGAATCGTTTCCGATTGCGTTCGCAAGCAGGCTGTTGTTGATATAAACGGACACGTCATCGGCGGAAAGAAAACCTCAAAAACCGAAATCGGCTTTGAAATGGAAATAGATTCCCAGTTCTTCAATAAAGAAGGCTATCCCGAACGCTATTATGCCTATGAAAAGGGCTTTGGCGAATTTGTCGGAAAGCGCCCCACGGCTTATTATGCGGGCGCACCCGAAACAATGCTTAGGCTAACCGAGCTTATGGGCGAATTTTTAAATAAATAAAGGAGAAAAAAACATGTCTATCGGAATTATTATCGGCTTTATAATCGCAGTTATCGTTCTTGCCGCTGTTGTTGCGGCGGCGCTTAACTTCAAAAAGAAAAACAGCAAGGCGGCTGTTGCCTGCATTTGCGTTGCGCTTGTCGGCGCGCTTGCAATCGCCGTTGTTCCTCTCAGCTTCAAAACCGTTCAAACCGGCGAGGTTGCCGTTGTAAAGCATCTTGGCCTTGCAAAAGAGGTTAAAACCCCCGGAACCTATTTTTCGTTCTGGCTCACCGACACCTATGATTACTATGACACCAAGGTTCAAAACGTTGATATCGTTACCGCTTCTTATTCCTCCGACGCCCAGACAATGAACGTTCAAATGACGCTTCAGTATCAGGTAATGAACGATAAGGTGCTTGAGGTTGCCAACCAATACGGCTCTCTTGAAACTCTTCAAAACCGCATTCAATCGATCGCGATCGAAAAAACCAAATCCATTCTTTCTTCTTATAAGGCAATGGATATTATCGCAAACCGCGCGTCAATGTCCCCCGCGGTTGAAAAGGCAATAATCGATGCGGTCGGCGAGGAATATTTCGTTAATATCGTTGCCGTTGTGTTAACCAACATCGATTTCAGCGATGCGTTTGAGCAAGCGGTTGAAGAAAAAATGATTGCCGAGCAATCCAAGCTTAAGGCGGAATACGAAAACGAAACCAAGGTCGCTCAGGCAGAAGCCGAGGCTCAGGCAAAGCTTAAAGCCGCCGAGGCGGAAATTGAAATCGCAAAAGCCGAGGCAGAAGCCAAGAAAATCGCCGCCGAGGCAGAAGCGAAGGCAAACGAGATAATCCAACAATCGCTTACCGATGTTATACTTAGAGAAAAATATCTCGAAAAATGGAACGGTGAGCTTCCCGACGTGTTAACCGGAAACGATAACACCTCGATCCTCATTCCCTTCGACGAAAACGAACAATAAAGGAAAAGAGCTGTGCGAGATCTTTCGCACAGCTCATTAATAATTCTATGAAATTAAAGCTAATAAAACTAACCCATGAATATAAGCAACAGCTTTTCGAAATGCTTGAAGAATGGTATGCAAGCGGTGAAAAAATAATCCCCTATGCAATACGCCGCATTGATTACCGCGATTTCGATAACTATATCGAAAACCTTGAGGTAAAGGAAAACGATCCAAAGGGGCTGGTTCCCGATTCAACCTTTTTCTGTCTTGACGAAGAGCGCAATGTTTTCGTCGGCGCGGTGAATATAAGACATCGCCTTAACGAATCGTTGCTTCTCAACGGCGGCCATATCGGCGATGGCGTTCGCCCCTCCGAGCGAAGAAAGGGAATTGCAACCGCAATGATCGGCCTTGCGCTCGAAGAATGCAAAAAGCTTGGAATCAAGCGCGTTTTGATGGTTTGCGATAAAGAAAACGTCGGCTCGGCAAAAAGCATTAAAAACAACGGCGGAATCCTCGAAAACGAAATAACCGTCGATGGCTGTGTTGAGCAAAGGTATTGGATAGAACTATGACAGCTTACGAAATAACCGCCCAAGCGATAGGCATCGTCGCAATGGCAATAAATATTCTTTCGTTCCAGCAAAAAAACCAAAGAACCATAATTATAATGCAGCTTTTCGGTGCATCGCTGTTCGCCGTGAATATGTTTATGATCGGCGCAACAATGGGCGGATTTCTAAACCTTATCGGTGCTGTACGCGCGCTTGTTTATTCAAACAAAGAGCGCTTCGGCACAAACAAGCCCGTTTGGGTGTTCGTCTTCTGCGCTCTTTATCTTGCTTCTTATGTTTTAACCTTTGCGGTGTTCGGCAAAGAACCCACAGCGGTTAATTTTATCGTTGAATTTCTGCCCCTGGTCGGCATGACGGCCTCGGGCATCGGCTTTTATCTTTCCGATGCAAAGGCGGTGCGCCGTCTCGGCATGGTAAGCTCGCCCTCGTGGCTGGTTTACAATATCGTAAACTTTGCGCTCGGCGGAATCATTTGCGAGATACTCTGCATGATATCGATAATCATCGGAATGCTCCGCTTGGACAGAACTCAATCAAAATAGCCCGTATATTCGATTTTTCTATCGCTTTCGGGGAAAAGGCGAGCATAAAGATCGATGAAATAATCGTCTGTCATGCTGGCGATATAGTCAACAACTATTTGGTTGGGCTCGGTTTCTTCATAGGGGAACGCGCGCTTATAGTGCGCCTTGTTAACGTAGGCGATATGGTGGGTGAATATCGGCGATGAACGGTCGTTGCGCTCAAGGTCGTAAAGCAACCGCGTATAAAGCTCGCTCATCATAGGTCTTACGGTGCTTTCAAACCGTTCCTCAACCGTTTTCGAGCGGTATATAAGCGCATAATTATCGGCTTTTGCCTTTTTGAGCGCGCCGAAATGCGCCTCGTCCATTTTAATATAATCTTTTCCATAGCTGTTTTCAACTATGTTAACGACAAGGTTGTTGATTATCTCGGCATTGTGCTGACCGATAGCTCCGTTTTCAAAGCTGTTGCCGAAAACAAGCTTGGTGCGCTCGGCATCCTGCCTGTCCTTGCCGAGATATGCTATAATGTCCGAAATTCTCACAACACAGCCCTCAAGCGTTGAGGGGACAAGCTTTTTAACGTTTTCCTTGCTTTTATAGCATTCTTCTATAAGAAAATCAAACTCGTCAAAGCCCGAAACGGCTTTCGGACGGTATTCGCAAAGCTCCATTTCGCCATCGTGCGAAGCAATTCCCGAAAGCGTTTGCAGGCTGATATTATAGGGGAATATTCCGTCAAGCACGCGAACCGAATGAATATTATGCGAAAAATGCCTGCCGCAATGCTTGAAAAACTGTTCGTCAAGGTATTTTTCGCCCGCATGACCGAACGGCGTGTGGCCGATATCGTGCCCAAGCGCGATCGCCTCGATAAGCTCAAGGTTAAGGTTGAGCGCCTTGCCGATGGTGCGCGCGATTCGCGAAACAAGCTGAACGTGAAGTCCGCGGCGGGTCAGATCATCGTTTTTATAAAACGAAAACACCTGCGTTTTATCGGCATAGCGGTTATAATAGGGGCAATGCAATATCTTGTCGATATCGCGAATAAACGGCGGCCGCAAAACCGTTGGAAGATCATGCCCGTTATCGCGCCGCAAAACCCTGCTTTCATCAAAAGCAAAGCTGGGAAGCGTTCCGTTTTTTCGGTCGTTTATTATTCGGTTTTCGGTTTCTTCGGTTAATGCCTTATAGTTCATTAAATCTCAATCCTCTTGCCGCCGTTATAAAATTCGCGGTCGTTTTCGGTTATTTGCCTTATAACGCGGCAGGGAACACCAACCGCAACAACGTTGTCGGGAATATCGCGGTTAACAACGCTTCCCGCGCCGATAACGCTGTTTTCGCCTATTGTAACGCCCGGCAAAATAATGCTTCCCGCACCTATCCAAGCGTTTCTCTTTATAACAACGGGAAGGTTATATTGATAAACCTGCTCTCTGAGCTCGGGCGATATCGGGTGCGTTCCCGTATCGACGGTAACGTTCGGCGCTATCATAACGTTGTCTTCAATAATTATTTCGCCGTCGTCAACAAGCGTTAAATTAAAATTGGCATAAACCTTTTTGCCAATTTTAACGTTTTTGCCTGCCCAATTTGCGTGGAACGGCGTTTCTATATAGCTTCCCTCGCCGAATTCGCAAAACATTCGCTTTAAAAGCGCGTTTTTCTTTTCGAATTCCGATGGCTTAAGCGAGTTATATTCAAAAAGCATATCAAGCCTTTCAACCTGCTCGCGCATAAGCTCTTCGTTATCGCATTGATAAAGCTCGCCGCTCATCATTTTTCTTTTCAGCTCGTTAAGCTCCATATTCGACCTCGTTCGTTTTTTCTTATTATAACACTTGTTTTCGCAAACATCAAGGAGAAATTTAATGGATCACGAATATTTGATAAAGCCGATAGCCTATATAAGCAACGATTTAAAAACCAAATTCGGTGTACCGCGCCAAAGCGGGCTTGCAAAGGAGCTTATTTCGAAAATAATCTTCGAGCCCGAATACCGCATCGCCGATGCCTTGCGCGGAATAACCGATTTTTCGCATCTTTGGCTCATTTGGGGCTTTTCCGAAGCGCGCCGCGAAAGCTGGAGCCCAACCGTGCGCCCGCCCCGCTTGGGTGGTAACGAGAGGGTTGGAGTGTTTGCAACGCGTTCGCCGTTCCGCCCAAACTCGCTTGCGCTTTCCTGCGTTAAGCTCGAGCGGATCGAGCAGGATGCCGCGCTTGGAAATATTTTGGTTGTTTCGGGTGCCGACCTTATGAACGGAACCCCGATATATGATATCAAGCCATATCTGCCTTATGCCGATTCGGTTCCCGAAGCATCGGGCGGCTTTGCGCCCGACGGCGGAAAAACGCTTTCGGTGCAGTATGCCGAGGGTTCGCTTTCCGCGCTTTCAAGCGAGCAAAGAACGGCGCTTATAGAGCTGCTCGAGCGCGATCCGCGCCCGCAATATCATTCCGATCCCGATCGCGTTTACGGTATGGAATACGGCGACTTCGAGGTTAAATTCCGCGTCGACGGCAAGGTGCTTTATTTGCTTTCGGTTGAATAATAAACAAAGATCAAAAATAATTAATATAAAAGTTTTTGGGGATTTTAAAAGGGGCTTTTTTCAAAAAGCCCCTTCAGAGTGAAGACAAACTCGTTCTTTACGTGCTTGAAAGAACAATTCAAACAAAAAAACAACGCTTCTCGGAAACGGGAAGCGTTGTTGCATACTATAATGAATTTGTATTAATATTGTATTTTCAAGCACTTTCACGAAATCCTTCGACTGCCGTAGATTTCTACGCCAACGCTCGGATTTCGTGAAAAATAACTTCGTTTCTCTTCCTCTGCCAATCTGTAGACTTTGTCTACAGATTGAAGGGGCTTTTTTTCAAAAAGCCCCTTTTGTTATGGTGTAAAATTTATTAACCGACAGTTATTTCAACAACGCATTTTTCGGATTCGCCGAGATAGTTGTTGTAGGTGTAGGTGAAGGAATCGCTGCCGGTGTAGCCCTTTTCGGGATAGTAGATGAAGCTGCCGTCGGTGTTGAAGGAAACATAACCGTGTGCGGCAGGCGAAGCGAGCGTGAATATTTCGAGTGCATCGCCTTCCTTAACGCTTCCGCGAAGCGCGGTATCCTTGCTTGCCGAGAACTTAAGCGCATCGCGCTTGTCGGGCGTTACGTCGAGGGTTCCCTTAATGAACTCATATGTTGCGTCGTACTGCATACGGCAGAGGGGGTTATCGCTGTAACCCATCTGCGCGAAGTTGTCGGTGTCGTCATAATAGATGTGAATTGCATCCATGTAGCCCGTAACTGCGCCGTAATAGAGATAAAGCATATAGCTTCTTGCAAAGTTCGGGTCGGAAAGAGCCTGATAGGTATGCTCTATTTCAACGCACATCTTGCGTGCCTTAACCATTTCCGCGGTGGAATCGAATCTCCAAAGCGGAGCATCCGAGGTGAAAACAACGTTGGGCTGCATGCAAACGATATCGAAATCGAGCTCGTTGCCGAGGTAGAAGCGGTTTGCCTTATAATAGGGGATCCAGAGGAAATAGGAATCCTTTTCGTGAACGTATCCCGCAACCTCTTTGATGATAGCAGAGTCATCGGCACCCCAGGTTACAGCCTCGTTGATCCAATAGAATCCGCCGATTTCAAGGTTTTTATATCCGCGGCTGTTGAATTCATTGGTGTTGAGATCGATATACCAGTCGATAACCTTTTTTCTGCCTTCGGCGGTCGAAAGGTCTTCGGTAACACCGTCGCCGTCAACGTCGCCGAAGTTCTTAACGGTGTCTTTGATGGTAAGGAAGGTGAAATATACCTGAACCTTATAGTCGGGCTTATCGAGTGCATCCTTTACCTGCTGAACGGTTTCTTCAAGCTTATCAAGGCCGGCATCGCCGTTGAAGGTAATGTTATAAAGGTGTTCCCAGTCCTGCTTGTAGTTTTCAAGGTGAGGAAGCGAGCCGGAGGGAAGTTCGCCGCTGTTGCAATAGAGGAAGCCGTCCATAAAGGTATCCTTTATGTTGCCCTCATCATCAAGATAAGCAACGAAGGGAAGAAGCATGTTCTTCTGTTCGCTGTTCTTGTTACCGTAGATAATAACGATATCCTCTGCTTTAATGGGGGTGTTTTCGGTGGTTGCGAACTGTTCGGTCTCTGCGTTGGTGTAATAGATCGAAGATTCAAATTCGCTGTCGGCAAGGCGCTTGGTGCTCTTTTTAACCTCTTTGGTGCCGAATGCCTCAAGCTCTTCTATGAACATTGCGCTCGATTCGATTCTGAAGCGAACGAATCTTGCGGCGTAAGCTTTGTCAAGCTTGAAATCGAGAAGAACCTTTTTAACCTGCGAAGAAACGGGCTCGTCGCCTCTGTCGTAGGAAGCAACCTTATACCAATCGCTTCCGTTTTCAGAAAGGAACACGTCGGCATACTTGGGACCTGCAATGCCCCATTCGCCCTGCTCGAGCATTCCGATGGTGAAGCGGTCAACGCTCGAAAGCTTTTCAAGATCATAGAATATGTCGATAGCATCGCCGCCGCGTGCAAAGAAATATTTACCGTTGTAGCAATATGTATCGGTGGGTCTGATTCCGTCGGTCAAAACGGGCGAATCGGCTTTGGATTCGTGCTGTCTTGCGGGCAGGCTTGCATAATAAGATGCGGCAACCTGCTGGGTTCTGCCGAGAATAAGGTTTTGATATTTGCGGTAATCCTTTTCAGAGGAATCCCAACGGAGCTCTTCGGTAACAACGGGAAGATCAAGCTTGGGATAAAGGGTCTTTTGGGTTTCTTCGTTATAGCCCGCAAGAACCTCGATTTCTTCTATCCAAGTGTTGGTGGTGTTCTTCGAGAATTCAAAGCGGAAATGCTTAGCCTCGATATATTCGGGAAGAAGAAGGGTATAAGCATAATTAGAGCTCGGCGAGGGGGCATACATTCTGCCGAGATAGCTGTATTTTTTGTCTGCTCTTGCACCGTAAACATCGATATAATCGGGAAAATCAACGTCGATGCCGCTTCCGAGCGTGTGAACACGAATGCTGAAAACGTTGTTGCGCATGCTGGGCATATCAAGGGTTATCGAAGCCTTTTCGCTTTCGCCGCTTATGCCGACCCAAACGCTTTCGCTGAACATTCTGTTGGTGCGTTCGCCGTCGGTAAGATATTTATCGTTTTGGGGAGCGCGATCGTCGAAAACGCAGTTTTCGAAGGTTACGGTTCCGCCGAGAGCAACGTTGGTGCTGTCAATAGGCGAAGCTTCTTTTTTGGTGGAAAGAGCCTGCCAAGCGTTGCGGTCGATATTTTCTTCGGCATAGGCAAGGTCAACGGTCTCTGCGGGCGCTTCCTTTTCGGGAATATCGGCATAAGCCTCGATCTCGTCCAAGAAATAGAAAGCGCTGCCTGCTCTTACGTTCATGGTAATGCGTATATAGCGGTAGTCGTCGATCTGTTCGGGCTTAAGCTCATAGCGCGCGGTGCTTACGGTGAGGTTACCGTTGGATTCAAAGGGAACACTGCCGAGCGTTGTGAACTTCTTGCCGTCCTTCGAAACAGCAAAGCGCGCGGAAGGCGAGAGGCCGACGCCGTCCTGGCTCATTTCAAGACAGCGCGCAACAAGCGCTGAAATGCGCTTTCCGTCATCGCCAAGGTCAAGCTGGAATATACAGCTGGATCTGAAGCCGACCATTCGGGTGTCAACGTAATGTGCGCCTATATCGGGCACCTTTTCACCGTCGGTAAGCTGCTGGCCGAATCTGTCGGGGTAGGTTTCGGCAGGGGTGGCGGTCGTCATATAGGGCTTGCCCACGCTTACGAGCGTATAGTTGATAACGCCGTCGTCAACGTAAGATTCTTCGGCAGAGGTCTCTTCGACCGAAGACGATTCGTTCTGCTGTCCATCGTTGCAGGCGGTTAAAAGCATTAAGCCCGCAAGCAGAGCGGCTAACCATTTTTTCATAGTTATTTATATCCTTTCTTTAGGTAACTGCGTTTCATTATATACTATAGTCGGTAAAAAATCAATACAGAAAAGAGTAATTATATAAGAAGCCTGCCCTTGTATTCCGAAAGCAATATTTCGTTCATTTCCTCGGGCGTTTCGATGCAACCGCCGTTAAGCCATTTTTTAACAATGGCGTTGAATCCGTTTTTGAAAAACTCAATATGGTAATCTATATAAGAAGCACCCAATTCAACAGCCTGCTCCTTTTCATAAAGAACAAGATTAGGTTCGTTGTCGGCAAAGCCCAGCTTAAAATAGGTTTTGTAAAGAAGCTGGTTTTCTTTTATGTGATGAAAAAGCAAAAGATAATCGTTTGTGTTGAACCGCTTTCCGTATTTGTCCTCATAAAGCTTCCAAACTATCTGCTCGAGCTCGCACCTTATTGATGCCGCAAGCGCAAAAATATCCTCGTGCGCAGCATAAAATGTGCTTCGGTTTATTTGTGCAAGCGAGCATATCTCCGAAACTGTAATCTTGTTCATCGGCTTTTCGTTTATTAAGGTAAAAAAAACCTGCTTAATCTTTTCGGCGGATTCTTTCTTGCGTTTGTTGTTCTTCGTGTTCATATTTCCAATGCACCTGCCATAATTCCAACACTTGTTGCGAGATTGGTGGTTGATTTTTGTTATTGCATTAATTATACTAAATTCAGAGCAAAAAATCAACAGCTGTTGAGTTAATGGGAGGGTAATAATGGAAAACGTTGAAAAAACAAATGCGATTGACCCCAACGAAAACAACAAAGCAAAAAGCATTGTGGGCATGGTAATGACGCTTGTCGCACTCATTCTGAGCTGGATGGGCTTGGTTGGCGGATTCCCCGGATTTCTTTCTATCGTTGTTTCGATAATAGGCATTCTTATAGCCAAAAAAGAGCCCTATAAAAAAATAGCAAAATATTGCGGCATTGCAGGCATTGCGGTAAGCGTTGTTTGCACCGTTATCGGCTTTTTCTTGATCGCATACGGAATCATAAGTCTTTTTAACTGAAAAAACACACCGCGCCGATGGGAGCGGTGTGTTTTCATTTATTTGTTTTGCATCAGCTTAACGATAACTTCAACCATTTTTTCCATTGAACGAATGGGAATAAACTCGTGTATTCCGTGGAAATTCGCACCGCCGGTTGAAAGGTTGGGGCAGGGCAGACCCTCGAAGGAAAGACGCGCACCGTCGGTTCCGCCGCGAATGGGAACGATTATCGGCTCGACGCCGCATTCGGTCATTGCATTAACTGCGTTGTCAATAACGTGCATGTGAGGAATTATCTTTTCGCGCATGTTATAATAGCTGTCTTTGATCTCGGCTTCAAAGGTGTTTTCGCCGTAGATGCCGTTAAGATAGGCGACCGTGTCGGAAATAAATCGCTTTCTTGCTTCGAACTTGGCTTTGTCGTGATCGCGTATTATATAAACGAGCATAGCCGAGCTTTCGTCGCCCTGAAAACCGCAAAGATGATAAAAGCCCTCGTAGCCCTCGGTGTGTGCGGGCGTTTCGGCTTCGGGAAGCATATTAATAAATTTCGCCGCAAGAAGCGAAGCGTTTTTCATTTTGTTCTTTGCGCTTCCGGGGTGAATGTTAAGCCCGCGAACCGAAATCTTCGCCGATGCGGCGTTGAAGTTTTCGTATTCGATCTCGCCGATTTCGCCGCCGTCAACGGTATATGCCCAGTCGGCGTTAAAGCGTTCAAGGTCAAATCGGTCTGCACCGCGTCCGATTTCTTCATCGGGGGTTATGCAAACGGGTATTCTGCCGTGTGAGATCTCGGGGTGATTGATAATATATTCGCAGGCGGTGAAAATTTCGGCAATGCCCGCCTTGTCGTCGGCACCGAGCAGGGTTGTTCCGTCGGTAACGATAATGTCGTCTCCAACGTATTTCGCAAGCGAGGGATAGTCGCTTTCTTTTATGCATTCGCCCGAAGCAAGCGCAATGTCGCCGCCGTTGTAGCTCACGACAGCAGGCTTTATGTCCTTGCCCGAAACCGCGGGCGCGGTGTCCATGTGGGCAATGAATCCGATCGCTTTGTCGCTTTCTCTGCCGCTCGTTGCGGGAATAACACCGTAAACGTAGCCGTTTTCGTCAACGCAAACCTCTGAAAGTCCAATGTCTTTAAGCTCGCTTGCGAGCTGTTCGGCAAGAACAAGCTGTGAAGCGGTCGAGGGGCAGGAGGAGGATTCCTCGTCAGAGGTGGTGTCAAAGGAAACGTATTTCAAAAAACGTTCTGTAACATTCATTAGAAAAACCTCGCAAATGATTGATATAACTGATTTTAACCTATTTTTTGCCGTTTATCAAGCCCCGAATGCTAAATTTTGATTGACAACCGCGCTTGTGTGTGGTAAAATGATTGCCGCGAACAAAATGCGGATGTGTCGGAACTGGCAGACGAGCCGGTCTTAGAAACCGGTGCATATGCGTGCAGGTTCAAGTCCTGTCATCCGCACCATCAAAGGGCAATGAAAAAGATATTGCCCAAGAAACCCCCGATAAAATCGGGGGTTTCGCCGTTTCTACGGTCAAAATTTTTACAAGCGATTTTGTAGATGTGAAAAAGGTATTTTTCCCTTTCTGTAGTGAGCCGAACTCTCGCACAACCGAATACAAGCCACCGAGCGCATGGATAAGAACAAATCCATGCGCTTTTTTATTCCCACAGAAAGGAGGAAAACCCATGCGAAAGCAAACCGACTTGGACGAGATCAAACGAACAGCCATCACCTTACTCCACACCGACATCTACGAAACCCCATACTCCCCGATGATCGTCAAGCACCCATTCGCCGACACCGGACTAACCGCCCTTCCCGATGGCAACGGCGGCATCACGATGATCAACCTTATGGAAGAAGATGCACAGAACCGATGGCGGCAGACAATGGCTCAGTCCATCAACAAGGCAAACAGCGCCTACGAAATATATATGATGGTCACCAAGCCCTACGCGCTGACGTTTTTGAAATTCGCACAGTCGAGTCTATCAAGAGAAGATATGTCCCAAATCCTTGCAAGCGCATGGACGAGATCAGAAGCACCGCACCAGGATGTGAATGTTACAGTCAATCAACTCCTGCGGATGTTCAAGCAAGCCGATCCGACCTGCCTCATGGAGCAAGACGAG
>JAFSGD010000024.1 GCA_017434845.1 Clostridia bacterium | reverse complement strand
TGAAAAATAAAGTATTTTTGATAAAGTTACGAAATTTGTTGATTATAAAGAAAAAAATACAGCATAGCCATCTTGACTATGCTGTATTTTCTGTTATCCCACTCGGTTTGCGTAAAACTTCGCTAACGACATTACGCTTTAAGCTTTGAGAGATTTTATTTTATTTCTTGAATTTGTCGAAAAAGCTTTTGCGTTTTGCGTGGTTCTTCTCGTTCATGCTGTCTGCAAATTCCTGCAAAAGCTCCTTTTGCTTTTTGGAAAGCCCCTTGGGTGTTTCAACAACAACTGTAACGAACAAATCGCCTCTGCCTTTGCCGTTAAGCTTGGGAACGCCCTTTCCTTTGATTGAAAAGGTGGTTCCGCTTTGCGTTCCCTCGGGAATGCTGAGCTCGCCCTCGCCGTCGGGCGTGGGAACCGTTATTTTCGCACCGAGAGCCGCATCGGCAAAGGTTATGGGCAGGTCATAGCGCAGATTAAAGCCCTCGCGAACGAAAAGGCTGTGGCTTCTTATTGCAACCTGAATCAGCAGATCGCCGCTCGGGCCGCCGTTTGTTCCGCAATCGCCCTGACCGTGAAGCGCGATTCTTTGGCCGTTATCTATGCCTGCGGGTATGTTAACCTCAAGCGTTTTTTTCTTGCGAACAACGCCGTTTCCGCGGCATTCGCCGCAGGGAGAGTTTATGATCTTACCCTTGCCGTTGCATTCATCGCATTGGCCAACGCTTTGCATCATGCCGAAGGGGGTTCGCTTTTGAATATTTATTCTGCCGCTGCCGCCGCATTTTCTGCAGGTGGATGCACTTGTGCCCTTCGCCGCGCCGCTGCCGCCGCATTCGCCGCATTTTTCGATGCGCGAGAACGAAATATCCTTTTTACAACCGAAAACAGCCTCGTTGAAATCAATGGTAATTCTGAGTCCAACGTCTTCGCCGCGGGTGGGTGCGTTGGCATAGCTTCTGCGCGAGCTCGAGCCGCCCCCGAAAATTCCGCCGAACATATCGAAGATATCGCCCATATCAAACGCGCTTCCGCCAAAGCCGCCGCCGAATCCGCCGCCGCCTGCAGACGGGTCAACGCCCGCATAGCCGAATCGGTCATAGTTGGCTTTTTTGTCGGGATCGGAAAGTATAGAATATGCTTCGTTAATTTCCTTAAACTTTTCCTCTGCCACCTTATCGCCGGGGTTGGCGTCGGGGTGGTATTGCTTCGCCAAGCGGCGAAACGCCTTTTTTATCTCATCGTCGGTGGCGGATTTGCTTATTCCGAGAATCTCGTAGCAATCTCTTTTATCTGCCATGAGTTGTACCTCTTATATCCCACGAAAAGAGAGGCGAACCTCTCTTTTCGTTTTGGTTTATCGTTTAGTTGCTTTTGTCGGTGAAGTCGGCATCGTAATAATCGCCGCCTGCATTGCCGCCGAAATTGTTGCCCGTATTGCCGTTGAAGGCGTTGGGGTCAAAGCCGGCACCGTTTGCATCGCCGTTGGGGTTAGCCTGCTGATAAAGCTTCGAGCTAACGTCATAAACAGCCTTTTGAAGTGCATCGGTGTCTGCCTTGATTCTTTCGGTGTCTTCGGAAGCAACGCTTGCGCGGAGCTTTTCGATGGCATCGCGAACGGGCTGCTTGTCGCTTTCGGAAAGCTTATCGCCTGCTTCGTTAATGGTCTTTTCGCACTGGAAGATAAGGCTTTCAGCCATGTTCTTGGCTTCAACCGCTTCCTTGCGCTTCTTGTCCTCTTCTGCGTGCATTTCGGCATCGCGAATAGCCTGATCGATGCTTTCCTTGCTCATGTTGCTCGAGGATTGAATGGTAATATGCTGTTCCTTGCCGGTTCCCTTGTCGGTTGCCTTAACGTTAACGATACCGTTCGCGTCGATATCGAAGGTTACCTCGATCTGAGGAACTCCGCGAGGTGCGGGAGCGATTCCGTCGAGGCTGAAGCGGCCGAGAGTGGTGTTGTTTGCCGCCATTTCGCGTTCGCCCTGAAGAACGTGAATTTCAACCGAGGGCTGACCGTCGCTTGCGGTGGAGAACACCTGGCTTTTCTGAACGGGAATGGTGGTGTTTCTGTCAATTATCTTGGTGAAAACTCCGCCGAGGGTTTCAATACCGAGAGAAAGGGGAGTAACGTCAAGAAGAAGAAGGTCTTTAACGTCGCCGCCGAGAACGCCGCCCTGAATAGCCGCGCCTACCGCAACGCATTCATCGGGGTTGATTCCCTTGAAGGGTTCCTTGCCGATAAAGCTCTTAACCGCATCGTAAACTGCGGGGATTCTTGTGGAGCCGCCGACGAGAAGAACCTTATCAACCTGTGAGGGCTGAAGGCCCGCATCGCGAAGAGCCTGCTTAACGGGAGTCATGGTTCTGTCAACGAGATCGTGTGTGAGCTCATCAAACTTAGCGCGGGTAAGCGTTGCATCGAAATGCTTGGGGCCGGTTGCGTCCGCGGTGATAAAGGGAAGATTGATGTTGGTGCTCATCATGCCCGAAAGCTCGATCTTTGCCTTTTCTGCGGCTTCCTTAAGGCGCTGCATTGCCATTTTGTCGCCGCGAAGATCAATGCCGGATTCCGAGCGGAAGGTTTCGGCGATCCAGTTCATTATCTTTTCGTCGAAATCGTCGCCGCCGAGCTTGGTGTCGCCTGCGGTTGCAAGAACCTCAAAAACGCCTTCGCTGATCTCAAGAATCGAAACGTCAAACGTACCGCCGCCGAGGTCATAGATCATAACCTTCTGGTCGATATCCTTATCCAAGCCGTAAGCGAGCGCCGCCGCGGTGGGCTCGTTGATTATGCGAAGCACCTCGAGGCCGGCGATCTTGCCCGCATCTTTGGTTGCCTGACGCTGTGCGTCGGAGAAATAAGCGGGAACGGTTATAACCGCCTGCGAAACGCTTGTGCCGAGATAGCTTTCGGCATCGCTCTTAAGCTTTTGAAGGATCATCGCGCTGATTTCCTGAGGGGTATAGTTCTTGCCGTCGATGCCCACCTTAAAGGAAGAGCCCATTTCGCGCTTTATCGAAATAACAGTTCTGTCGGGATTGGTGATTGCCTGTCTTTTTGCGACCTGACCCACCATTCTTTCGCCGCTCTTGGAAAAAGCAACTACCGAGGGGGTGGTTCTGTTGCCTTCGGCGTTGGGAATAACAACGGGCTCGCCGCCTTCGTAAACCGCAACGCAGGAGTTTGTAGTACCAAGGTCAATACCTATGATTTTTGCCATAATTAAATACCGTCCTTTATAAAATTTGAATTGTTTACTTAAGTTATATTTTATCCGACGTCAGTTAACGACCTTTACCATTGCGTGTCTGATAACCTTTTCGCCGAGAGTGTAGCCCTTTTGGAAGGTTTGAACCACCAAATTTTCGCCGAGCGATTCATCGTCCTCGTGCATTATCGCGTTGTGAAGATTGGGGTCGAATTCCTTACCGTCGCTTTCGATAGCGGCAACGCCGATCTTTGCGAAGGTGTCGGTAAGAAGCTTTGAAAGCGCCTTTATGCCATCGTCATCGGGGCTGAATTCAAGCGCTTTATCGAGGCTGTCGGCAAGCGGAAGAATCGCCTTTACCGCATCGGAATATGCCTCGGCATAAGCATCGCTCTTTTCCTTTGCCGTGCGCTTGCGGTAGTTATCGTATTCGGCGGCAAGGCGCAAATATTTATCGTTCGATTCGGCAAGCTGGCTCTTAAGCGATTCGATCTCCTTTTCGCTCTTTTTGCAAGCCTTTTCTTCCTTCTTCTTGCATTTTTCCTCTTTTTTATCGCATTCCGAAGCCTTAACCTCTTCGGTTGCTTCCTCCGTGTTATTCATCTTCTCGTTTTCCATTGGTTCCGTCTCCTAACATAAGGTTATAATCTCTGTCTATTTGTCCGGTTATGCCGTCGGCAAAATAATTAAGCGAGGCGATAACTTTTTTATAATCCATTCGCTTCGGACCGATAACGCCGACCGCGCCGATCACCTTGCCGTTAACGCTGATCGGGTGGAACACAAAGCCGGTTTCGGGCGGCGCAATGCCCTGCGCCTCTTCGCCGAAGATAATGCTGGTCTGACCCGGCACCGCCTTTTTCATAAGCTCCGAGAAGCGTTTTCTTTCCTCTATCATCGAAAGAACGCTTTGAACCTTCGCAACGTTGAAAAATTCGGGGTAGGAAAGAAGCTTGGTTACGCCGTCGATATGCACCTTTTCGCTATCGAACGAATTGAACATCTCGTTAACCACGCGCAACAGCATTGTCGAAAAGCTCTTATATTCGCCAAGCGCGTTTTCAAACTCGATAACCGTGTTCAAATTGACCTGCTCGGGCGTTATACCGACGAAGAATTTATTAAGCGCGTTCTTTGCGGCTTCTGTGATCTGCGGAGTTATCTTATCCTGCGTTTTAACCTGACGCGATCTTACCGAGCCATCCTTGCAGATCATTATCAGCAGGAAATCATATTCGCCGATATAAAGCGTTTCATATCTGTCGGCTTCGCTTCCGCTTCCGCCGATAAACGCAAACGAGGTATAATTGGTAACCTCTCCTATCGCGTGCGACGCTTCTTCCATAAGGCTGGTTATCTCGCTCAGCTTATGCTCGATGACCTCATCAAGTATCTCAACCTCTTCCATGGCGAGATAGTAGCGCTCCATTAGGTTTTCAACGTAGGTTCGATAGCCCTTTGCCGTGGGAACTCTGCCCGCCGAGGTGTGCGGCTGCTCGAGATAGCCCATGCTTTCGAGATCGCTCATTTCGTTTCTTATCGTTGCGCTCGAAACATTGAAATCCGACTTCGTTGTAAGATACTTCGAGCCGACAGGCTCGCCCGTTGCAATATAAGCGTCAACGACCGATCGCAATATTGCTTTTTTGCGTTCGTTAAGCTCCATACCTGCCGCTCCTTTCTTTTTAGCACTCGGAACACCTAAGTGCTAACTCTGGCTTTATTATACCCTCTTTTTTCGGTTTGTCAATAGCTTTTGCCAAAAAATATGCCCATTCAAATGTGAATTTTTTTACTCTTCCTCTCTCCGAGTGCTAATTTTATATCTTATTTCTTCTTTTCTATACTGTAACGTTCTCGTCATCATCAAAAGCGCTTACGCGCTCGATTGAAAACACACGGTTTTCAATCGGTTTGGATGTTTGTGCATTCGCATCTCGCGCCTCACGCTTCGCGTTCGACACTCGCAAACATCATAGGTGTTTTTTTCGAG
>JAFSGD010000023.1 GCA_017434845.1 Clostridia bacterium | reverse complement strand
TTATTCCGGAATATAAATAACTGTCATAAACACCCGGAAAAGACATTAATGAGTAGGAAGTCACACCGGTTCCGGCATCACCGAGTATAAGATGATCAACAGTGCCTGCAAAAGGCGCAGAATACATATTTGTATCATGTATCGTTTTGGGATTATTCGAACTATTTATAGATATAGAAGGGTCTATTTTGATGGGATATTCAATAGATTCATTAAGCAGTATATCCTCATCGACAGAAACGGTTACAATATATTCTTGCTTATCGGTTACAGTTGTAACTGACATATCACCGAAAAATATATTTCCTGCATTGTCGTTGACAATAATGTCGCCAAAATATGCTTTTGCGACGGATGTCTCGCTTGGTGCAACAAACACCTTGCCGCTTTCTTCGGTATAAATACCCAGTCCGTTTGTTTTGACCATAAATCTAAAGGAACTGACACCGTAGTATTTACTCAATACGATATCTTCTTTAAATCCCGTAAGTGTCGGGGTATACATCAAAAACAACGAATTGTTATTTGTTGCGCTATACAGGACAGCTTTTCCATCGGTTGAAAGTTTCGGACCGCCGAAGGTTTCATCTAACGGTGAAATCGAAACATCGATACTGCCAAAAACAACAGAAATACCATTTGCTATGTCGTTCGGAAAATTAACGGATATATCATTGCTTTTCGGAGCGTAGCCGTTTTCGTTTTTTTCGAGTGTTAAATTCTTTTCTTTAACAACGCCGTGTTCATCATAGTATTTAACGTTATCTCGCATAAAATACGCTGTTTCGGTTCCATCGAAGTTTTTAAACACATATGTGTTTAACTCTTCTTTATCCGGCAACCGTTGCTGGTGATTTGCTTCCAAAAATTCATTATTGTCTACATAATCCAGTATTCTGCATTCTGCGTTGTTGATTGTTGCTCCGGTGATTTCTTCATCAGAATTCAAATCAATAGAGTTGGCTGAAAGAGGAATTGAACCGATAACTACAACCAGTGTTAAAAACCAGGATAGAAGTCTAATTCTTTTGTTTTTCATACAGTGTCTCCTTTCTAAATTGTGTTGTTTTGAATATACTGATTGCGGGTCCACTCGTTCGAGTTCTACCGCATGAATAGTGTAACATATGTTCTACTCTATGTCAAGCAGTTTTGCGTAATAGTATAAAGAATTAAAAATCACTTACAAGAGAGACACTTCGTAAAGAAGCTCTCTATTTCTTTATTTATGATGAAACACACCCGAGCGACAGCCAAAACCTTTTTGTGTTTGCTATCATCGCAATCATAGCTGTTTTCGGCTCTGCCGTGGTTATTAAAACACGAAGATAATCAAGCGATAAAAAAAGTTGTTGCGTTTTCACGCAACAACTTTTTTGTTAATCGTTATTTTCAAAACAGTTGGCATACTTTTCGTTTTTGCAAAGCTCGTTTTTGAAGCTTTCGGGAAACGTTTTCAACTCTTTTTCCCAAAAATCCTCCTCCATGGGAAGATACTTTTCTTTTATCACGCACTTGTTTCTCGAAATCAGCGGTGCGGAATAAGAATATTCGGTCTCGTCCTTAAGAGTTTTGTATTTTTCGCAATGAACAAAGCCTTTTTCAAAATAGTTCATTGCCTGCGCAAAGCCATTTCCGCTTTTTGCTTCCCGGCGGGCAAGCGTTAGATATAAATGTCCCAGATCCCAATGGCAAACGCCGCATCTGCCGTCGCTGAACAGCGTTTCATAAAGATTAATAACAGACAGCAGCATCCTTTTTTCATAATCGTTATATTCTGTTCTTGAAAGACTGCAAAAAACTATAAATTTCAATTCCGAAAGCAACTCCAATATAGCTTCGCCATTATATAACGCTCTTTCTTCTCCATCGGTCGCCATCGTAAGCAGTATTTCTTTGCTTAAACACAACGGATGTTGGCTTTCGGCAAGTGCCTTTGCTTTTTTCCTTTCACCCATTCGGCAATATAGCGGAGTAAGCTGAATTACCGCCTTCTTAAAATCCGCGGGCGAAGGTTCGGCAGCCAGACATCTCTCGTAGGCCGCTATCGATTCCTTCCAACATTCGTTTTGGGAATTATATTCGGCATCGTGCTCTAAAATACCATTATCTCCGCAAACGCGGCTTCTTGAACCGTATTTGTACCATCCCATCGCATTAAGCGCCTGCGCAAGATACAAAAACAACTTTGGCTCATTAGGAAACTCCTCGCACGCCGCTTTTAGCATTTCCACACATTCGGTAACAACGCTCGGAATGCTCCCGACGCTGAACATAAGCCCTTTCTTTGCAAGCATTTTTTCGGCTTTGGTTATAACTTCGTTTATTCTTTGCTCACGGTCAGAGCTGTAGCCGAATAATTCATCGATCGAAACGTGAAAATAATTTGCAATAGCGGGAAGAATTTCCATGTCGGGATATCCCCCGTTCGCTTCCCAGCGCGAAACTGCTTGAGAAGTAACGCCCAAAGCTTCGGCGAGTGCCTCTTGAGTACGCCCGTCTCGGCGGCGCAATTCTCTTATTTTTTGACCTAAACTAATCTGCATAAAAGCACCTCCAATAATTCGTTATCACCGGTGTGCCTTTATTATAATATACCCTACGACAAAAAACAATTATCAATTCATTGTTTCGAGTACAAGTATTACTTGTTTTTTGGATGAAAATACCCACCCGATGTTGCGTAATTCCCGTTAAGACCTATACACCAACTCTATTGCCTGCAGCGAGTTATATTTCCGCGCAGTTATATTCGGCTAACGCCGAGTGGTATTCGCTTCGCGAGTTTAGTAGCGAATAGAATCCTAAAAAGTTTAATAACACTTTAGCAAAGCGAAAACACCGCGCTGACGATAGTCGGCATACCACTATACAGATAAAAAGAAAGAGAAGACTTATTAAAAGTCTTCTCTTATCTGTTGTTGTTTTTATAATCTTTCTAACGATATTTCAGTTAAATACAAATATAAGCGCCGATTGTATCGATCATGTCATCGTTATAGGTCAGCCAACCGTTTTCTAACGCTTGTTCAACGATATATCCGCGTTCGATATCGGGAGCCTGCGTGATGAGATCATAGATCTCGTCTGCCATCGCGTCAAGTTCAGCGGTCAAAGTTTCGTCACTTTCAATCACTACAACATTTGGCGAAAACGTTCCATTTTCAAGCTTGAGATATCCATATTCCAACAGTTTGTTAAGATATTCCCGATTGCATTCCTCGATTTTTCCGTTGCATACCAACCAAAGAGTGTGCCCCTCATTCCACGACAAGTGCTCAGGAGATTTCGCTTGAATGTTTTTATAGTAAAATTTATATTGACCGAAATTTATAAAGAATTTAACTTCGCTTTCGTCATGCGACATGCATCCGTGCTGACCGACAAAATACGGTTTTTGCCAATCGATCGTTTCATAGCCTGTTAATGTCCATGCGCCGCCATCGGGACGTTCGGGGTGTGCTTCTTTGTCTTCCAAGCCCATGCGTTTTTTGCAAACATATTTCAGCCAATCGAACATGCGGATGAGCAATGCCCATTTAGCGGTTTCATAGCCTACGAAGCCAACGTTTATCTTCGCATTTTCTTTCGCATAAGCGTCGACAAAAGCACAAATTTTCTCTGTTAGCGGCTTTTGAATACGTTTATTGGCATCAAATATCTCCTTTTGCTGATCGCGGCTTACTATATGAAAGTTCGTTTGATACTTGTTACCTTCTTTAATAAGTAATTGTTCTTGTACCAAAAACTCAAGTTCATCCTCCATATAAGGCAACGCTATACCTAATTCGAGCGACAGTTCTTCTGCGCTTTGCGGATTCTCATATGTTTCCAAAAATATGTTTTTATAGAGCAAATGTGTTATTATAGACCACGGCTGTCCGTTCTTACCGTCTCTGCCGTTCATTACAAATGCGATTTGCTCAGGGTTATAACTGCGTTTTCCGAATTCTCTTGCCATATCCATTCCTTCTTTCAAAATTTTTCTTGCACGGTAAAGGCGCTTCTTTACCGTTTCAAACGAAACCGAAAGGTTGGTTGAAATATCGCGTAGGCTTTTGTTATCGATATAGTAGGCAACAACGATATCGCGATAATCGCTCTTGATAAATGCCAGCTCACGCCGCAACAGTGATAATTGTTCACTACGTATCATTTTATCAATGGAGTTTTCGCGTTCGTCTTCTATTTCATAATCTCTGATGTCAACGCTGATAATCGTTTTTCTTTGCTTATGCTTTCTGTCTGCCCACAGCGCATAACGGTTGCGCGCGATCTGCCAAACCCAAGCCGAAAAATTTGTGGGTACAGTGCCGCCATTCAACGCAATAATGATATTAAGCGCAATATCCTGCGTAAGATCTTCTGCTTCGACGTTACTGCCTGTCTTTTTAAGACAGAAATAAAAGAGTTTTTCCATGTAGCTTTCGGCAAACTCATTTATTAAACTTTCTTTTGATTCGGCTGTGTTTGACATTTTCTTAACTCCTTTCATCCATATAGTGTCGGATTTCGGAATTCGGGGACAATATTCATTAACTATTTATTCTTTACCACAGCATACATCATAACGGGAAATTGTGTTCCGACAGAGGTGAAGCCTTTTTCTATTATTTCAAGGCTTGTATCTTCAAGCTCGTTTTCAAAAGCTTCAAAGGTTACGATTCTGCAGGAGGTTTCGGCAACGAGCATGGTGTTGCCCTCAAAGGTTCGTTCGCTTAGCTCATATGCCTTTGATATATCGGTCATACGCTCTGTTTCTCCGTCGCCCATGGTGCAAATGAGCGCGATACCGTTTTCGCCGAGATGATTTCTGATAAAAGAGCAAAACGCTTTTCGGTCTTCATCAAGAACCAGCATGTGAATTACCGCAACTGAATAAATAAAATCAAACCTTTTATCAAGCCTGCCGTTGATTGCATCAAGAATGCAAAAGCTTTTTGAAAACTCTTTATATTGGTTTTTGCAATAAGCTATTGCCTGCGGCGAAATGTCGGTTGCGAGCAGATCATATCCCTTCTTTAAAAGAACAATGGAATCTCTGCCTTCACCGCACCCGATTTCAAGAATCGAAGCCTCTTTGCTTATGCCGTATTTATTAATGATTTCGAGAACTATTTCGGAATGTGAATAACCCATGCATCTTAAATTCTTCTCGTGAACAGCTTTATAGCGTTCATCGTACGCTTCGTAATATCTTTTCATTTTATACCTCCAAGAAGGCTATAAAATCCCGAGAGGGTCATCTCTCGGGATTTTGTTATTTTATCATCATTTTTACTATTTCTTGATCGGTAGGCTGCATTCCCACTCTGCCGATGTGGCCGACACAGCTTATGGTTTCGCCCGTGTCGCTTTGAAGAATGCCGGTTTCCGACTCATAAACCTTGCCGCGCATTGCAAGCGCATGGGCAAACATTGCCGCATCGAGCGCCGAGGCAATCTTTGCGGCGCAGGAAGCCTTTGCTCCGTCGCAGATAATGCCGGGAATATCGGCAAGAGTGTTATCAACGGTATCTTTAATTTGGGTCAGCGTACCGCCGACAATATAGGTTATTGCCGCACCTGCCGCGCAAGCCGCCGAGACCGCACCGCAAAACGCCGAAAGCTTGCCGATATATTCCTTTTGATAAACGGTCAGCAGACTTGAAAACACAAGCGCACGGTGCATTTTTTCTTCGGGCAAGCCGTTCTCGCGAGCGTATATTATTATCGGAACGGTAGAGGTTATGCCTTGGTTACCGCTTCCCGAGGTTATAATAACGGGCAGATCGCAGCCATCCATTCTTGCCTCGGATGCCGCGGCGGCATAGGCGCGCATTTTTGTGAACGCCGTTTTGGCATAAACCTCAAGAATGGTCTTTCCGATGCCGACGCCGAAATCGCCAACCATTCCGCGCTCGGCAATAGCCATATTGCATTCTATTTGCTTTTGGGTGAACGGCTTTATGCGCTCGAGCTCGATCTCTTCGGCAAATGCAAGAATGTTTTCGATATTAAGTCCGCTTCTGTCTGCCGTTTCGGTAACCTCGCAAAGCTCTTCGGTCATAAAAACGGTCTCGCCGTTTTTTATAATGCGAACGATGTTTGTATGGCTGTATCGTACCTCAACCGAAACAGATTCGTCGCCGGCGAACTGTTCGATAATAAAATGCAACGGTATGGCAGACGAAAGATATTCAACCTCACAGCGCTTTTCGGCAAGAAAAGCAACCGTTTTTTTCAAGCCCTCGGGCGTTACCGCCTCAAGAACCTCCATGTGCCTTTCGGCATCGCCCGCAAGCGCGCCGAGAGTGCAAGCCGCCTCGATGCCCGTCATGCCCTTTGAGTTCGGAATGCGAACACAGCGAACGTTTTTGATCATATTGCCACTGCATTTTGCAACGATGCGTTCGGGCTCGATGCCAAGAATCGCCTTTGCCTTTGCCGAAGCGAAAGCAAGCGCTATTGGCTCGGTACAGCCCATTGCGGGAATAAGCTCTTCGCGCAGAATATCAAGAAAATCGCGTTTTATCTTTTCGTTCAACATATTCCCTATTCCTCGGTCTTTCGTTTTATAATTCTGTTATACACCATTCTTTTACCTTTAAGATTATAACACAAAAAAGGCGGCATTGCAAGGGTTGCGATGCCGCCTTTTGCTTTGCAGTTTTATGCTGCCATTGGGTTTTCTTGCTCGGTTTTGCCAACGTCGAACGCCGCGCTGAGCATATTTTCAATGCATATGCCATAACCGCGCTCGGGATCGTTAACGAGAACGTGGGTTACCGCACCGATAAGCTTGCCGTTTTGAATTATCGGCGAGCCCGACATTCCCTGTACTATGCCGCCTGTTTGCTCCAACAGCTTGGGATCGGTTGCACGGATAAGAAAATTCTTCGTAGAGCCCGAATTTTTATATACGTGCTCTATCTCTATCTCGTATTCGCCAACCTTATTATCCGAAAGCGTGGTTAATATAAAAGCCTTGCCCTCGGAAATTTCGCCGCGCGAGGCGATCGGTATTGCCTCATGAACACCTTTTGGAAGAGAAGCAAACCTGCCGAACACACCCTGATCGCTGTTTGACCAAAGCTCGCCGATGACCTTGGTGTTAAAATCACCCCTGAGCTCGCCCGGATCGTTCCTTTCGCTTTTCACAACGTCGGTTATATCAACGTCTACAACCGCACCCCTTGCAAGCGGAAGAAGCATTCCCGTTTCGGAATCGTAAATTCCATGCCCCAAGCCGCCGAAATCGAGGGTTTCGGGGTCGATAAAGCTAACCGTTCCGATACCCGCGGTTGAATCACGAACCATAACGCCGATTCGGTAATCGCCGTTTTCGAGATCGCGAACGGGCGTTACCTCAACCGTGCTTTCCTCGCCGTTGCGCAGATAAGCCAGATAAACCGATTTTCCTCCGCTTCCCTCAATAACTTCGATAAGCTCGGAAGCCGATTTGAACTCTTTTCCGCCGGCGCGGATTATAACGTCGCCCGCTTTTAATCCGCAATCCTTTGCGGGTGAAACAACGCCCGATGCCGTTTCAACGCCCGTTGTGCCGATAACTATTGCGCCTTCGGTAAAGAACTTTACACCAAACGCCATTCCGCCGGGAATAAGCTCTTGCGGAGAGCCCGCCGCATAAGCGGTTTGAACGCCCGCGGTCGGAACAATAAGTGTAAAGGCAACCAACACCGCCGATATAACTGCAAAAATCCTTTTTGACCTTCTGCTTGTCATTTTTTACCGCTTTCTGTCTTTGATTTGATTTTGCATCGACATTAATATGCGCACTTATCGTTCTTATATCCTCGTTAATTTTTTCTTTTAAAATAAAAAAGCCGTTGCGCAAATTAATGCGCAACAGCCAAAAATCAACCGTTAACCTTGCTTTTTATCGCTTTGAAGGTTTCGTCGCTGATAACGTGCTCGATCTTGCAGGCATCCTCCGAGGCGATTTTTTTATCAACACCGATCGAAACGAGATATTCGGTTAAAACCGTGTGTCTTTCATAAATCTTTTCGGCAACGCTTTTTCCCGTTTCGGTTAAGGTCAAGCCGCCATCCTCACCGCAAAGAAGATAGCCGCCCTGCTTTAAAATGCCAACGGCACGCGAAACGCTGGGCTTCGAAACGCCGCGGTGCTCGCAAATATCGATCGCGCGAACGGTGGCTTGCTGTTTTGAAAGCACATAGACGGTTTCCAAATACATCTCGCCCGATTCCTGCAAACGCATATTTCTATCTCCTTTCCATACGGTTTTTATTAATTTTAACACGAAACACGAATAAAATCAACCGTTAATTGTTAATTCGGCATTTCAGCTCTTGCGGCGCTTCATTGCCCTTTTCATGCTTCGCTTTTTGTTTTTTTGCGTTGCGGTTGCAAGATATGACCCCAACGCAGACGATGCGATCAGCGCGAGCAAGGAGGCGAGCGCCGAGCTCCATTCGGGCGGTTGCTCGCTAAACAGCGAAACAACAAGCATGCAAACCGCGCAAACTGCCGCAGAAAGCATTCCCGATGCAAAAGACCTCGACTGCATTGATGCGATAAACCCGCCGACAGCTCCGCCCAAAAAAACGCAAGCCGCCGCCATTATTTTAACAAGTGAATTAGGGTCGGCGGTGCTTTTTATCAAAAGCGGAATAAGCAAAGCACAGGCAACGGTTACACCAAGGCCGATTCCGCCTCCGATAAGCGAGCAAAGCCACAACGGAAAACCGCCTATTCGTGAACGGTTTTTGGCAATATCCATATATATCTTCCCTTCCTTTCGGAAAATATATATGCTTTATAAATGCGCTTTATTCCCTTTCGGCTATAACGCGCCTGCAAAACGATTCGGTGTATTCGTCAACGGCAGAAAAATCCATTGCCGGAATATAAATTGATTCTATCGTATTGTGAAGCTCCTTTGCCGCGGCAAGCTCTGCCTTGGCTTCTTCCGAAAGCTCGATCGCGGTACGGTCTAAAAGCCTTAGCCGCGAGCGCACAGCGGCAAGACGCGATGCATCGGTAAAGCGCGACGTTGAAATTTTCTTTTCTTCTGAAAAAGAGCTGCACGGCGGATTACTTCTGAGCGTTATCAGCACACCGCTTTCAACGAACATAAGCGCATCGACAAGAGATGGGTCAATAGGATCGCGCGAGGCGATAACCGAAATATTCTTTTCCCTTGCTATCTGCCAAATGGCAAAAAGCAACGAATGCGCACCCCTGCCGTTAACGCGGTATAACGTATTAACGCTTCCGAACACCGCTTTTGTTTTTAAGCCCGAAGCGCCGAACGCCGAGCAGAAAAGCTCTTTATAAAGGCTTGCGCTTTTGCCGCTTAGCTTTTCGGTAAAGCGGAAAGCCCATGTTTCAAGCTGTTCGCGGTCGAGCGCACGGGAAATAAGCTCGGTTATCATATCGTTAACCGTTCCCAAAGCCGCAAGACACCGATAGGCGTTATTATAGTGATTGCTTTTTCGGTCGGTTAGCGAAATTATCTTTTCGCTGTGCGGCAAAAGCCTTGATTCGTTCCAAAACTGCCCAAGGTTTATTATAGATTCTCTGACACAGGGATATTTAACGTCCATCGTGTGCGGCGCGGTTCCGTCGGCAACGGCAACGCCGAGCTCGCGCACGATAACGCCGTCGAGCGAATCGGGATCGGAGGAGCAGCAGATAAGATCAGTTTCCATGCCTAACTTTTGCGCCTCTGATGCAACGCGACGCATAAACGTCGATTTACCGCATCCGCTTGAGCCCTTTAAGATATAAAGTCTCGAAACGTTTGAAAAAGTCGTTTCGAACGTTGAAACAAAACCGTTTCGCGAGTTTGCCGCCGCAAAGAATTCCATATATAAGCTCCTTTTAAAGTTTAGGATACATTAACCAATATATGAATTATTCCCGCAAAGCGATAAAAAAACACAGACCGATATAAACTCGTTCTTTACGCCCTTGAAATAAATAATAAAAACAAAAATCAAGCCTCATTTAAATTTGAAGTTTGATTTTTTTAATTCTGAAAAAAACACACGCAGTATAGACAGTGTTGTTCTTATCGGAGAATTTGTAATTACACCCGTTTCTGTTAAGAACCGGCATCGCATTTGTATGCACAAATGCACTTGGGCGGTAGCCCGAACCCACTAACAACAGAAAAGAGAAGGTTCGTTTGAGTAACGAGTCTTCTCTTTCTTTTTGTTTGTTAAGTGATATGCTGACTATCGTCAGCGTGATATTTTCTTTTGAAAATTCCTCGCCTATGGCGAGATATTTCAAAAGAAAGTGATATTAAAGCCTTGCGGCTTCAGTGATATTCTATTCGCCCATAAACTTGCGAAGCAAATATCACTCGGTGTAAGCCGAATATCACTGCGAAGCAATATAACTCGCCGTCAGGCGAATAGAGTTGCGTGATACTCCGTTAAGAGTATCACGCCAGAACCGCGTGTGTTTTTTCAATTATTTGTCAATTATTAAAAATTCTGGCGGTGTGCTTCACGAATGATTGCAAGCTGTTGGCGAACCTGATAAAGCTTGATATCGTGCTCTCTGCCCTCAGTGAAGAGGAGATATACCTGATCGTAATAGGTTTGAACTGCGGCAATAAAGGGCGCCTGAGGGTCGCCATCCCAGGATTTTTCATACCAGGTGAGCGATTCGGAGCAATAGGCGGGAAGCTTTTCTTCGCCCATTGTGAGCGATTCGCGAATAAGCTTCTGCTCGGGTGCTTCTTCTTCTTTAAAGAATTTCCAATCGATATGCGCCATGTTGCCCTTTAAGGTTCCGCGGGTTCCCTCTACCTTATAGGTATAGGAGGGATAAGCATCGCAAGAAGAAATATCGAGGTCGATTATCGGGCGGTTGGGTGCTTTAAGTATAAGCTTGCAATAATCCTCGGCATCGCCAAAGGTATTGCAACGGTCCATGTGGCAGAACACCTGCGGCATACCATCGTAATAATCAAGCAGATTAAGCGCCTGATCGAGAGGATGAGGGCCGGTGTTGGCAAGGTTGCCGCCGTTAAGGTCGAGACAGCACTGCCAATCCCAACGCCTTGCGAAGCCGTTGAACTGAACGCCTATATGAACGATTCTGCCGAGCTCGCCCGAGGCAATAACGCTTTTGACCTGCTCGAAATAATGAGCAAAGCGGCTTTGCTGGAACACAAGAAGCTTAAGATTCTTCTGTTCGGCAATAGAAACGAGGGTGTCGTATTCTTCAACTGTCGGAACAAAGGGCTTTTCGCAAAGAACGTTAAATCCATGCTCTAAAAGATCCTTGGTAACGCTGAAGTGAAGATTGCTGGGAAGAGAGTTAACAACAAGATCGATATCATCGCGCGAGAGGATATCGCGGTAATCGGCATAAACGTCGCAGCCGTATTCCTCTGCCGCTCTTTCGCGGCGAATATCCATTTGGTCAACTACCGCAACAACCTTGAAGCGTTCGGTATCCTTTTTTAGATGCAAACCGTGAATATCGCGGCCGCTTCTGCCCTGACCGAGTATTGCAATGCGTATCTGTTTCATTTTAAAAGCTCCTTTCGCTTTCTAATTTTGATTATATCAAAACAACGCGAAAAGTAAAGGTTATTTGCAAATTTTTTGGGATATTTTTTCAAATGAAGCAAATATCGGCTCATAACGGTTTTCTTTTCTTATAAAAAATTCAAGTCCGCCCTCTCTCATAACGAAAAGTTCGCGATCTGCCGCACGCTTTTCTACGCCCTCGAATATTGTGCAAGCATCTTTCGGCTCGAAGAAATCAACAAAGCGGCATTTTGTTCCGAATTTGCGCTCCCAAACCTGCGTTTTTCGCTCGATTATCGGGGGCTCGATTCCGTCGGACACAGAAACATCAATGAAAAACGAAAGATATTTTTCGTCATCAAAGCATTTTTCATAGGTCATAACCGCCGAATAGGGCGCAAAGCCCTCGCTTTTCGATGCGGCAAACGCAACGGGCGCAAGCTCGTGCCTTGCATAATCGGCAAAGCCCTCGGCAATTCTTTTATAAAACGGAACGGCATTTACCGAAAGAGGATCGCGCGCAGGGCATTTCAACTCGGGATAGCGAAGATTCAGCCTAAGCGCAATTATTCCCTCGGGACTTTTGATTTCTTCTTTAATTTGCTTTTCGGATATCGAAAAGCGGTTTTTCTTATTAAACAGCATAAAACATCACCAAGCTATGTTTATGCACCTTTGGGCTTTAAAATTACCGATGCCGCCGCCTTGAATTCCAACGCCGAGGCAAAGCAAACAAGCGGAACGCACATTAATCCAAACTCTGCCTGCGCCTTGGGAAACAGCAAAAGCACCGCGCACACGACGGCACCCATTATTCCGCCGACAAAACGCTTTTCGGGGGAATAGGATGATATTCTCGAAAAGGCAAGACAGATGCTTAACGGACAAACCAACGCCGAAATCAGCTCAAAAACGCTTGCCGAGGGAAGCGCCTTGAATTCTGCATCGGCAAACGAAACCGCCGCGATATAAATGCAAAGCAACGCCGTCAGAAAAAACAAGGGCGGTGCAGAATGAATCAGGCTTGCGCCGTTATAAGCCGCAAAGCCCGCCGCCGCTATGCACAGCAAAACAAGAACCGCCGTTCCGAATTCGCCGACAGCATCGCGGCAACGCTCGAAAAGCGAACAAAATCGCAACGCCGCAGAAATGATGCAAATCGGTGCAAGCAACACTCTTGCCCGCCCGAGCCGCTTTACAAAGCCGAACAGGGCAAGATACAAAAGCGATTGCAAAAGCATTGCCGCGGCGGTATTGCCGCCGAAAGAAAGCGAAACTGCAACGCAGGATATGGGTATCAGCGCGCAAACGAATATCAATTCCTTTCACCGAGCCTTTCTTTTCTTCCAAGCGTCTTTTTAGGCCAACAGAAAATAAAATCCTGCATTCCTTTAATATCAAACGGCGCGATAGGCGACATATAGGGCACTCCGAAGCTTTCTTTTCCGCAAAGCAAAAACAAAAACGCCGCCACGCCGAAGCCGATGCCGTAAATCCCGAACATTTCGGCGAGCACGAGAACGGCAAGCCTTAAGAGCACGATAACATACATATAAGAAGGCGTTATAAACGCGCAAACAGCCGAAAAGGCAACCGTTATCACGCCAACCGAAGAAACTATGCCCGCTTCGACCGCAGTGTTGCCGAGAATTATAGATCCTACAATTCCAACCGCATCGCCAACGGTGCGCGGCATTCTTACGCCAACCTCACGCAAGAGCTCGAACAAAAGCAATATTGCCGAGATCTCCCAAAAAAACGAAAGCGGAATATCCTTTCGCGATTCGGCGATGATTCCGTAAAGCTCTTCGGGCAGCTTGGATGGGTCGTAATTCACCGCGGCACACAAAACCGCCGGCGCGAATATTGCCGCAACGAACGCCGTAAACCTCAGCATTCTTATAAAGGTTGCATAATACGGCGTATGCAAATAATCGTCGGATGCTTGAATGCTCTCGGCAAAAACAAACGGAAGCGTTAAAACAAAGGGGCTTCCGTCTACGATAACCGCAATTCGCCCCGACATTAGCTTTGAAGCCGCCTTATCTACCTTTTCGGTGCTTCCGCAGGTTGGAAGAAGGCGGTCTCTTTTTCCCGTTAACAGCATAGAAAGGTTTGCGCTGTCGGTTATAACGCTTGCATTCAGCGCGCTTATTCTTTTAGCGATATCCTCAACAAGCTTTTTATCGGCTCGGCCTTCAACGTAGCCGAGCACGACCCTTGTTGAAGAAACGCTTCCTACCGCAAACTGCCGAAACTTTAACGAAGGGGTTCTTATATATTTTCGCAAAAGCGCCATGTTGGTTTCGGCATCCTCAACGAAGCCCGCCTTCGGGCCTCTTACGGTAACGTCGCTTGTGGGCTCTTGAACGCTTCTTGACGGACCTGCCTGAATATTAGCCAAAACACAATAAAAGCCGTTTGCGCTTTCAACCATAACGAGCGCTTCGCCCTTTGCAACCGAATCGCAGGCAAACGCGCAATCGCTTGGCACGCTGAGCGAAACGCTTTCGAGCATTCCGGCAAAATCGCCCGAAAAGCCCGAAAGCTCGGCACGCAAAAGCGGGCGGAGCACCATTTCGGAAACGTATTCACGCGAGGTTATTCCTTTTATAAACAAAAGTGCGAAGCGTGCACCGCTTTTTCCGACGACGCGGGTTATAAGATCGGCGCAATCGCAAAAGCTGTTTTTAACAGCGGCAAAATAATTATCAAAAGAATCGTTCACAAAACCGCCTCCGTTCATGCTTATTAATTACCCGAAATGGCAAATATTAACCGCTTTGGTAACAAAAAAGCTATTGACATAATTCGCGCTATGTTATAAAATAAAATGGAATGAATTTAACGGAGGCAGAGCAATGGCAAAAGGAAAAGGCGGAAAAGGCAAAGGTATTCTTGCGGCAATACTCTGTCTGCCGCTTGCGTTTATCGTTTATTTTTGGATATCTTATTCTTCGCAATCAATAACGCTTGACAGCGTTAAATCGGTGGCAATAAAAACACCCGGCTCTGATGAGGTTTTGTTTGAAAGCCAAGGCGATATCGACTTTTTTGTTGATATGCTTATAAACTCAAGCTCGATAAGCACCGCAATGCGCGACGTTACAGGTGAAGCACCGGTTTACATAACTTGCGACAGAGGCGACAAGCGCATTGAATACAAGCTTTATCCCACGCTTAACCTATCGGGCTGTTTGCTTGTCGGCCCGGAAAGCAAGCTTTACGTTCTTCAGCAGGATACCGCAAAGCAGCTTATGCTTCGCGATGAGTTCTCTTATCTTTATTCCTCGCATTTTCTTCCCACGCTTTCGGTTGTCAGCGGCGAGAACAAATATACGGTTAACCCAACAGAATGCGATTGGAGCTATTATAAATCCGACGACGAGCTTTATAAATACACTCCCGCAGAGCTTTCAAGCGGCAACGAGACCTTTGCGATAATTAAGGGCAAGGAAAACACACTTGAGTTCGGCGCTTCGGTTAACACCACCCCGTTTGAGCTCAGCAACGTTTCTTACGTTGCCGAAAACGGCACCGAATATTCCATAAAGGATATAAGCGAGCTTGACCTTTCGGTCGATACGCTTTTAACCGTTGAATTCACTGCCAAATGGAGCGCAATTAACGGCGCAAAGGCATACGGCGAGGCGAAATACAAATTCAACATAATGTATGATATTCCCGCTGTTTTAGAGCTTTCAAAGCACGATTACAGGCAGGGCGACGTTATTGTTATCGGTGCAACACACCTTAATCAAAACGAAGAAATCTCGCTTAAGACCATGCTGAACGTTCCGATAATGAAGTTTGGAATGATTGATAAATCCAAGGGCGTTGCTCTTATTCCCGTTGGACTTATTAACACCCCCGGTGCCTACACGCTCGAGCTTAACGCCGGCGGCGACACCATAAGTGAGGTTATCAACGTTGCTTTGATCGACAATGGCGAATGGAAAACCTTTGCCGTTACCAACGAGCAATACGAAGAAATGCTTTCGCTTGAAAAAATGAATGAGTTCAACGAGGAGATCGCAAACGTTACCGAAACGCGACCCGAAGAAAACTATTTCACCTATGGCGTTAATAAATTCAAATCGCCCGTCGGCGACAAAAAGGCGGCGCTTGGTTTCGGACAGCAGATCAACCTTGGAATCGCCGATATAAGCGGCGATTCGGGCGAGCGCACCTGCAACGGCGTTGTATATGAGGTCAAAGCAGGCACTTCGGTTCGCTCGGCTCAAGCGGGCAAGGTCGTTTATTGCGGAACGCTTGCGCCCACCGGCAACACGGTTATCGTTTATCACGGCTACGGTGTTTATTCCTATTATTACCACCTCGACACCGTTAACGTTCGCAACGGCTATGAGCTTAACGACGGCGAGATAATCGGAACTGCAGGCAAGAGCGGATTCACCAACGACAAAACCGTGCTTCACTATGCAACCAGCATCGACGGCGTTTTCGTTGACCCCGCATGCTTTTATTGATTTTTGATTTTTGATTATTTTTATTATATAAAAGGGACTTTTTGAAAAAAGTCCCTTTTAAAATCCCCAAAAACTTTAATTCTTTTTTATTTTAAATAGTTTTGGAGGAGAAATCACGAGAGAGGGACGTTTGAAAAAGTCCCTCTCTAATTTAATATCTAACCTTACTGCTTTTCGAGTATCCAGAGTATGCTGTGATATTCGAGCGTTGTAGGTGCGTGGAGACCAAAGTTCATAAGCTGGTCGCCGCGATAGAGCGCGCCCGTGAAGCGTTCTTTATAAACCGCATCGGGCTCAAGACCGCGAAGCGCGATTCGCTCGTTGTTGCCGTAGAGCCGAACGTGGGTTAGAACGTAGCCCGCGATGCAAACCGATTTATCGGGCGAAACGAAGCACCAAGCGGCGCAATCCTCGGCATGAGGGTCGCGCAGGCGGTGGTAGCTGCCCTTTGCAAGAACCTCGCCGTATTCTTTATAAAGGCTTGCGGTTTCGCGAACCTTTTGCTGTTCCTCGGGCGAGAGCGCGGTGGGATCGAGCTCATAGCCGAACGAGCCCGTCATTGCAACGGTGAAACGGGAATCGAAGGGGGTTACGTGAAGAGTTTGGTGGTTGGGCGAAGCCGAAACGTGAGCGCTCATTGCCGACATGGGATAAACGAGCGAGGTACCGTATTGTATCTTGAGTCTTTCAACTGCATCGGAGTTATCGCTTGTCCAAACCTGAGGCATATAATAGAGCATACCGGCATCGAAGCGTCCGCCGCCGCCCGAGCAGGATTCGAAGAGAACGTCGGGGAATTCTTGATTAAGACGCTCGAGCACCGAATAAAGACCGAGGTAATAGCGGAAATCGACCTCGCGCTGACGGTCGGCACCAAGCAAAGAGCCGCCCGCCTCGCTCATGTTGCGGTTGAAATCCCATTTCACGTAAGAGATTCCGCCCTCACGCAATATCTTTGCAACGGATTCGAAAATATAATCACAAACGTCTTGACGGGTAAGGTCGAGAATAAGCTGATATCTGCCCTCGGAGCGCGGACGGTTGTTATAATGCAAGCACCAATCGGGGTGAGCCTTATAAAGCTCGCTGTCGGGCGAGATCATTTCGGGCTCAAACCAAATGCCGAGTTTAACGCCCTTTGCGGCAAGGTGGTCGGAAATGCGCTTGATGCCGCCGGGCATCTTCTTTTCGTTAACGAACCAGTCGCCGAGCGACGAGCGATCGTCATCGCGCTTGCCGAACCAGCCGTCATCGATAACCATAAGCTCAATGCCCAATTCGGCGCAGGAATCGCCGATCTTCATTAAGCGCTCGGAATCAAAGCCGAAATAGCAAGCCTCCCAGCTGTTAAGAAGAACGGGACGTCTGACATCGCGGAATTTGCCGCGGCAGAGCCTTTCGCGGAAAACGCGCGCAAAGCTTTCGGACATTTGCTCCAAGCCGTTGGGCGAATAGGTCATAACGCATTCGGGGGTTGTGAATTCTTCGCCCGCTTCAAGCTTCCAAGAGAAAGCCTCGGGGTTAAGGCCGATTATTGCGCGGGCGGAATCAAACTGGTTTGCCGCGATCTCGGCGGTAAACGAGCCCGAATAAACGAGAACGAAGCCGTAAGCATCGCCCGAGGTTTCATCGGCTGTGGGCGAGGTTAGGATAAGGAACGGGTTGTGAACGTGAGAGGAAGCACCGCGGCGCGAGGACATAATATATCTGCCTCTCTTTAGAGGCGCACGCTCGATGTTGCGCTCGCGGCAATGGGTTCCGTAGTTTGAGATAACGTCATAGCGGATATGGTCGAAATCAACCGATGCCGAAGCGGCGCGGTCAATTTGAACCGATTCGGTTCCGCCGTTGATTATTTTTGTATAACGAGTAATAATATCATAATCCTCGAGAACGCAATAATAAAGCTCGGCTTTAACCTTGCTCACGCTGTCGATAAGCTCGATAACAAGGGTCTCACATTCGCTTTCGCTTTCACAATAAACGGCGGGCAAGCCTTTAATTGCGGGCTTACCGCTTTCGATTCGGTGGCCGCAAACGCGAAGGTCAACGATAACCGAGCCGTCGGGGTTGGTTATCTCAAGCGCAGGGGTTCGCATATCTGCTCTGCCCCAGCAGGGATATTCAAGGGGAACGTCATCGAGAATAAAGCCGTCGCAGTTTTCCATGCGGGGAGAAAAAGCGGCTCTGCCCTGCTCGCGAAACATATAAGAGCAATCGCCCATTATTGTTTTGCCCCAATATAAATGCAACAAAAAGCCTTCTTTTTCCTGCATTATATAGCTATAGCTTTTGGTGTGGAGCGCAAACTGTTTTGTTTGGGAATCGTAGATTACGGACATTATTACCTCCGAAAATTTAATTCAAAGCGGGAATAAGCGCGGTTGCCACCGCAAAATATACAACGAGCGCCAAAGCGTCGATAACCGTTGTTATAAACGGGCTTGCAACAACGGCGGGATCGAACCCAAGGCGTTTTATAAGCACGGGGAAGCAGCAACCGACCGTTTTTGCGGCAATAACGGTTGCAAGAAGAGTTAAGCTTACGACCAGCGCAACGAGCGGATCGGCGCCGTCGAGCCAGACCGCCTTGCCATAGCCGACGATCGCAAGCGAAACACCGCAAAGAAACGAAACGCGAAATTCTTTCCAAAGAATGCGCAATATATCACCGGGAGCTACGTCGCCGAGCGAAAGCGCACGAATAACCGTTACCGAGGTTTGACCGCCCGCGTTACCCGCGGTTCCCATCAACATCGGAATAAATGCGGTTAAAATAACAAGCTTTGAAAGAGATTCCTCGTAGTTGGATATTATTGCGCCCGTGAAGGTTGACGAAAGCATCAAAAGCATAAGCCAGGGAATGCGTTTTATCCAGGTTTCGAAAACCCCCGCTTTAAGATAAGGCTTATCGGAAGGGGTTATACCTGCCATTATCTCAACGTCTTCGGTGGCCTCTTCCAAAACGACGTCGATCGCGTCGTCGATGGTTACAATGCCGACCAAGCGGTTATCACGGTCGACAACCGGCATTGCGAGGAAGTCGTAGCTGCTCATCATTCGGGCAACCTCTTCCCTATCCTCATCGGTGGTTACCGAAATAACGTTGGTTTCCATTATTTCGGAAATGAGCATATCGGTATCGCTCAGCATAAGTTGCATGGCGGTAACGACGCCAACAAGAGTTTTGTTGGAATCGGTAACGTAGCAGGTGTATATCGTTTCCTTTTCGGTGCCCTGGCGGCGAATGCGCACAAAGGCGTCGGCAACGCTCATATTGCGTTCCAAACGGATATATTCCACCGTCATTATACTGCCCGCGCTGTTTTTGGGGTAGTTTAGGATCGTGTTTATCTGCTCGCGAGAATCGGGATCGCTGTTTGCAAGAATTCGCTTAACGACGTTGGCGGGCATTTCTTCGATAATATCAACTGTATCGTCGATATAAAGCTCATCCAACACGCTTTTAAGCTCGGTATCGCTCAAACGGCGGATAAGCGATTCCTGAATGTCCGCCGACATTTCGGAAAAGCTTTCTGCCGCAAGGGTTTTAGACATAAGTCTGAAAACAAGAGGAAGCTTTTCCTCTTCGATCTCCTCGCAAACGAGCGCAAGATCAAAGGGCTCTTGCTCGGCAAGAAGCGCGCGCAGAGCCTGATAGTCGCCCTGTTCAAGATATTCGGCGACCTGTTCATAAAGCTGTTTTATCTCCATAAAACGCCGTCCCTCCTTTCTTTTTTAGGAAGCACGGCATTACACCAAATTCACGCGGACAGAAAAAACATCAACGGATTCCGCCCGCGCAGATACTTTTTGGTTTAATGCCTTGACTTCGCGGGTTATCCATTGATAGTTCACCTCTCTTATAAATTCGGTATTATATTTATGATACCTAAAATCAAGCCGTTTGTCAACGATTTTTCTATTGATTTTGCCATAGATAATGATATAATATAATAACAATAAAGTTAAAACGGAGCGTGCCATGTTTAAATTCGATAATTCGTGGGATAAGCTTCTTGCTCCCGAAGCCGAAAAAGAATATTACAAAACGCTTCGCGCGTTTTTAAAAAAGGAATATCTTGCCTCGGGCGTTCCGATATATCCCGAAATGAACGATATTTTCAACGCATTCAAATATACCGATTACCATTCGGTTCGTGCCGTTATTCTCGGGCAGGACCCCTACCACGGCGCAGGTCAGGCGCACGGGCTTTGCTTTTCGGTTAAAAAGGGCGTTGAAAAGCCGCCCTCCTTGGTGAACATATTCAAGGAGCTTCAAAGCGACCTCGGCATCACGCCGCCCAACCACGGCGAGCTTACGCAATGGGCACAAAACGGCGTTATGCTTCTTAACAGCGTTCTGACCGTGCGCGCCTCTTCGGCGGGAAGCCATCGCGGAAAAGGCTGGGAGACCTTCACCGACAAGGCTATTTCGCTTTTAAACGAGCGCAAGGAGCCTATATGCTTTATTCTTTGGGGCGGCTATGCTCGGGCGAAAAAAAGCCTTATCACCGCAAAGCACCATTTAATTCTCGAAGCACCCCATCCGAGCCCGCTTTCTGCCTATAACGGATTTTTCGGTTGCGGTCATTTTTCCAAATGCAACGAATTTTTGCGCTCGGTAGGGCAAAAAGAGATCAACTGGGAGATCGAATAATGATAAAAGCCGTTTTTTTCGACATTGACAACACTCTGCTCGATTTTAACAAATGCGCCTTTACCTCGATGGAAAAGGCGTTCGAATTACGCGGAATGAAAAGCCCCGCCCGATTACAGCAGGTTTTCGTTCGTATAAACGATTGCCTTTGGCGCAGAATCGAGAAAGGTGAGCTTACGCGAGAGGGGCTTCAAAAAATAAGGTTCAACCTCATTTTCGCCGAGCTTGGAATTGAGCTCGACGGAATAGAGTTCGAGCGGGATTTCCAAGAAGCGCTTTCGATAAGCTCCGAAAAGGTTGACGGTGCCGAGGATATTTTAAAATACCTTTCGGGAAAATACCGACTTTTCGTTACGAGCAACGCACCGCACAGCCAACAGACAAACCGACTTGAGCTTGCGGGATTGGCGAAATATTTTGAGAGCATCTTCACATCGGGGCTTATCGGACACCCGAAGCCCTCGAAAGATTTTTTCAACGGCTGTATGGCTTTTCTGCCCGAGCTTTCGCGGCAGGAGATAATCATTATCGGCGATTCGCTCACCGCAGATATCATCGGCGGTGCCGAAAACGGCTTCAAGACCTGCTGGTTCAATTACGGCAAGATCGTTATTTCGGAAAAACTCGGTCTTTCAAAGGAGCCGAAGCCCGATTATACCGTTTCATCGCTCGGCGAAATTAAAAATATTCTATAAAAGAGTTCAAGCCCGAGGAAAGCGCTTTCCTCGGGCTTCGCTTTATTTGTTCAAATAATCGTTCAATGCCTTTTTCGCTTTTATATCGGAAACGGTTAACGCGGTGAACGGTGTGTTTTCGATATCGATATCGTTGTTAAATGCTCTGATATAGAACACTATCTCATAATGATCGGGATGCTCGACAAAGAAATGCCAATTATTCACATCGTTTGCGATATCGGTTCCGAATTCGGAATCGTTATATTCGGCAAGGCGAACAAGTGCCGGAACAGCGGGCGAGCCGAGCTCGTAAAGCGCATCGACGTCAACCTCCTGCAAATCGCCCGAAATATAATTATCAACGTTATAATCGGCGATGATCGCATTATAATCGGAGAAAAGCAAAACCGAAAGCATAAGCGCGGTTGATATCGCAGAAGCGGAAATGATTTTCATTTGTGCGAATATCTGCTTGAAGATGATAAGCACGAATATCAACGCCAACAGCACCATAAACCACGATGCTTCAACGCGGCGCTCGGTTAAGCCGTAGCGCTTGATATAAAGAACCATCTTTGCCGCGGCATTCGCAATAAGTGCAAGCGTCATCAGCGAAAGAACCACAGATGCTATCTTCAAAAACAGCTTTCCGCCCCTGCCCTCACGGCGAACGAACATCGAAACCGCCGCAAGAACCACAAGGTTTATCGCCGAAACCGCACAAAGCTCGAAAAAGCCGTTGCGGGCATAATCGGCATAACCGATAGCGTCGGGAAGAACACCCTTGAACGCCGAAAGATAGAAATCCATTTGCGAGATAAAGAAAATTACATAAACCGAAGCCAAGGGCAACAGCGCCGCACCAACCGTTAAAACCGGTGCAAAATGAAGCTTTGAAGCGGCATTATGGCAGCTTTCGGCTTTGAATGCATCCTTCAGCTTGTTGGTTGCGGATGCCGAATAAAGACCGAAAACGTACATTGCGACCACGCCGCCGAGAAGAAGCGAGCCCATGTGCGAGAAAACGTTGAAATCCTCGATGAACGAGAAAATTTTATCGAAAAGCTCGGTGAACGCGCTGTCGTAGGAAAGAAGCGAAATTACTATTGCTGTGGGAATTATTGCAACGGCAAAGCCGATAAAAGCCTTTAAAACGAACTTCCAGCCGACGCGTCTTCCCGAAAACATTGCAACCCAAAGCCTTACAAAGCAGGAAAACGGAAGAAGGAACAGCGCTTTAAGAAGATCAATGGGCAGAAGATCGGACATTCCGTTTTCCAAGCGGTTGCCAGTTGCCGAATAAATGAAATAGGCATAGGCTATTCCCGAGCAGAGAAAACCGATTATCTGAACGAAATCCACCGAGGTGAATACCGCCGCACCTGCCGTTATTGCCGACATGATCGCCGAAACAACAGCCGAAGAGCCGAATTTGAATTTTCTTGTTGCAAGCACTATAACGGTTGCGATCAAGATGATTATGAAAACAAGAAACATTCCGATCGGATTTTCGGTTGGCGGAAACGCACGGCAGAACAAATAGCCCGCAAGCACGCAGAACCATGCAAAAAAGCTTTCGCCGACGGTAAAGCGGCTTTGCACGGGCTCGCTTTCGGAAGGCGAGGGAGTGTAGATCGGGTTGAAATCGTTATTCATTACCCTGCTCCTTTCTGTATTCGATAATATCCTCAACACTGCAATCAAGCGCACGGCAGATTGCATCAAGCGTTGAAAAGCGAATTGCTTTCGCCTTGTTGTTCTTTAATATCGAAAGGTTGGCAAGAGTTATTCCGACGCGCTCGGAAAGCTCGTTAAGCGACATTTTTCGCTTTGCCATCATAACGTCGAGGTTGATTATGATCATAAAACGCCACCTCTCAAACCGTAAGATCGTTTTCGTTCTTTATCGCGGTTGCCGCCTCGATAACGTTTTTAACAACTCTGAGGCAGATTCCCAAAAACGCAACGGCAAGTGCAAAAATAAACGCTGTCGGGTGGAAAACCTGAGCAAAAAGGATTATCGCTGCAAGAATTAAACAGCACCAAGAAACAAAGCGAATGATAGAAACGCTTATTTCGGTGAAAACAAGCCCGTTGCGCACGCGAATAAGCAAAAACAGCACCGCAACACAGCAGGCAAGCGCATCGGCAAGAACGCAATAGCCCCAAACAAGAAATACCGCAACAACGTTTTCGGCGCCAAGCCTTTCGCTTGCGAGAACGTCGATAAAATCACGCGTGGGGCTTGAATCGGAAAGCGCAAACGGCATAACCACCGCAAGCGCGGCAATTATTGCAATGAAAGCCGAGGCTAAAACGATCGAAAGCATCACCGATGCCTTTTTAGAAATCTTGGGCATAACAGACCTCCGTTTTTCGAATTGATTTCCGTTTCATCCCTATATTACCACGCATATTAATGTTTGTCAATAGTTTTTTATCGTTTTTCGATAATTTATCTGGTTCCGTGGCGATAAAGCTTGCCCTCGCCCGATTTAAGCGCGGCAACAAGCTCGGCGTTGGTGGTTACGCGCTCGGGGAACTCGATTCCGCCGTTTAGGGTGGTTGCAAGAAGCTCGCAATGGTGCATATCGCTGCCCGCGGTTATTTTCAAACCGAGCTCGTTGCAACGAATAACCGCCTTTGCATCGTCAAGCTCCATGTTACCCGCGTTGAATATCTCAATCGCGTCAAGGCAGGTCAAGTCCATGTGCTTATAGTCCTTGGGAACATAGAACCTATTGCGGAACGGGTGGGCATGAGATACGAAGCCGCCCGAATTTTGAACCAGCGCAGTGAGCTGTTCGGGCGTGTTATCGCAAAGGTCGGGGTGCGCAAGAAGAAAATCGACGTCGATGCCGTAAAGCAAAATCTCCTGCGCCATGCCGTAGCCGTATTCCAAGCCGAAAAACATATCAACCCCAAGCTCGTCGGCAAGCTGTTTGCCGTCGAGATAGGCGTTCCAATATGCAGTTACCTTTTCTTCCCACGAAACCTCGCCGAGAAGCGGATTGGTCCTTCCCGAAAAATGATTTGTGAGAACGAAACCCGAATAGACCGATTCTTTATATGCCCTTACCATATCGCGAACCGCGCTTGAAGAACAGCCGCTTAATTCCTTTGAATGAACGTGAAGATCATAAATATATCCCATTGCTTTGCTCCTTGAAGTTTATATTACAGCATAGATATTTTACCACATTTATGCCCATTATGTAAAGAAAAATCGGGGTCTTGCCCCGATTTTTCTTTTTATTGATTAGTTTTATTTATATTCAACGAGCTCAACGGTATAGCCTGCTTCCGCAAGGGTTTCGACAAGGCCGGTATCCTCATTAAGAAGATGGGTAAGACCCACCGCCGCAAAGACGGTTTCGCCGCTTTCGAGATAGCCTTTGAGCTTTTCAAGCATCTGAGCATCGCGGTCTTGCATAAGCGCTTTGGTATACTCTTCCAGGGCTTTGAGCTCCTCTTCGGTATACCCCTCTGTGTCCTGAGCCTCTTTCATATATTCTCTATACGCTTCGATATCACCGTTAAGCCAAATTCGATAAAGCTTTTTAAAATCCTCAACGTAGCCTTCGCGGCCGCTGTTGACAGTCTCTTTAAGCAGAACTTCATGAAGCTCATCCGAGAAAGATCCGATCAAATTAAACTCGCGATCGACTTTTTCAATGTTGTATATCTTTTTGCCGTTTTCCTTTGCCCGACGCAACAGCCTGACGTCAACGCCCTTACCGCTTCCGTAGCGCTGAGTGTGCTTTAGGTATTGATCGGTAATCAGATTTGAGAATGCATAGGGCTTCATGGTCATATACGCGGCACTGTATTCTGCCGAATCCGATAAATACCCCAGCATGACACCTATACCGTAGGCTTCCCAAAACAGATCCTCGTCGATATGTTCATAAAATATAGTGTTATCGGTATAAAAATACGTTCTGATATATTTTTCTGCCATTTCGGGGTCATTTTTGACCTTTTCGGTAAAATCAATAATATCAACTTCAAACGCAACCGCATCGGCGGAATCAAACGCCGAATATACCTCTTCGGGCAGATAAGCGGTTCGGTTATCACCTGCATGTATCGTTCCGAAAAGCCAAAGTTCTTCCCCGTTTTCGCCTGTTACCTTATAAAGCAAAGGCTTTGCCTTTTCTTCATCATCGGGCTCTTGATCAAACGCGGGATAATATTTTTCGGTTATATTATAGTAGGTTTCGGGACTTTGAGAGACGATAGCGGAAGTACAATCAAATTCAAACTTTCCTTCGTTTTTATCGTCGATATACCTTCCGAGAAAATGGGTATATATTCCGGTGGGCATATATGTTTTATAATCCGCCGTTATATGATACTCAAAAACGTTGTTTCTGAATTCATCGGCAACGGTCTCGACCAACGAAAGATCATAGGCAGTAACCGAATAAAGCTCTTTGAGGAAGGTATCGGCAGCCGCCTCCGTTGCAACGATCCGCAAGGAAACGTAGCCATCAATAAAATCGTAGGATATGTTTGCAATATCTGCCAGATCGGGTATTCCGAATTCAAACGAATAATCCTCGTTCTTCTTTACCGATTCTATATCCTCTTTGCTGATCTTATCGGTAATCTCGCCGGAATCGGTAAGCGTTGTTCGTTCATCGCCGATGACCTTAAATTGAGATGCGTTGGCGTAGGCATGATACTTTTTATCTTCAAAGCTATATATATTGAATCGTTTGGTCAAGGTGTTTGAATATGCAAATTCGGAATCATAATCAAAGAACTGAACGTTCGAGTCGCTCTGCTCGAAATATCCCAATGCTTCGCTGATAAGCACCGAATGCCTGTTTGTTTCATATATTTTAAGGTTTTTATAATTAGTGAGAACCTTATCGAGAATAGGAATTGCATCGACGTAATCCACTTTTTCAAAGAGCTTTTCGTCTTCGGGAAGTGATATTTTGGGTTTTTCGCCCTTAATTTCCGCAAATTTATATTCAGCCGAATATTCGGTTATAAACTCATCATTATCGAGCTTTACATAATAGGTTATCGCCGAAAGCATACCTTCGGCATCTATAACCGCACTCGCCTCGCATTCCAAAAGCCTGTCGTTATCGTAATCAACCCAATCTTCAGGCGCTTTCGGCTCGGAAAAATAGATCTTTCTGCTTTCTTCTTCGGTCGATTCATCCAAAATATAAATATCTGCGTAATTTTCGGAATCAAGATAACCGCTGACGTGTTCGCGATAGCTGCCGAAAACATAATACTCGGAAAAATCGGAATATGATACGTTGGACATAAACGAATAGCCGTCGTATTCAAGAAACAGTTTTCCGTAGCCGTATATATAGCGTTCTTCAACCTCGCGTTCGCCGTCAAAAACCGTCTTATATTCAAAAAGCGCACGCATATCCTGCGTTCCGTTGTTTAAAACGGTTTCGCTTGCTTCAATCTCCTCGGTGGTTGTAAAGGATGTTGCCTGAATAGTTACGTTACTCTTATATTCAACGGTAAAATCCTTTAATTCTTTAAATGCCTTCACAGCCTTTTCGTAGGGCTCTTTACCGTCGATTTTTTGAGGCTCGGTGCTTACCTCCGATACTTCGCTCGATTCGGAAATCGCCGAGGATTCGGCAACGGATGATTCGCCGCCTCCGCTGACGCAGCCGAAAAGGCTTACCGCCAACAAGCAAAGGCAGAGAACCATTGCAAAATAACGTTTTCTTAATGTCATGGATAGATACACTCCTTTCGTGTAATATTCCTCGTGTTTAGTCTATCATATCAGTTACACTTTATCAAGAAAAACTTTCGTTTGTTAACATGCAACAGCGCGTTTTTTAAAACCCACGAACAGACGGGAACGTTATTTTGTATGAAAACGCAAAAAACGGAGCGCTCGCTCCGTTTTTTGTCTTATATATTTTGCGTTTTTTCGTTCGCTGTAAATCAAGCGTTGGTGAGAAGGTCTTTATAGCTGAACTTCTTGCCGCGCATTGCCGCGATAACTGCATCAAGCTCGCCGTATTTATCATCGCGCAACCAGCTTTCGGTGTAGCGCTCGATCCAATTTTCAACCTTTGCTTCATCAACAACGGTTACGCCGTCGATAAGGTTTGCAAGACGGAGGTTGATAATAGCCTCGCCCTCTGCCTGAATTCTGAGATCAACGGTAAGGTCGCTTTGAACGGGCAGTCGACGGAAGGATTCGGCAAGCGCATAGCAGTTCTTTGCGTTTTCGATAAAGGGTGCCGCGTCGGTGGGCATTTCGGTGTTGCCCCAAGTTGCGAAGCGGTTATCGAACACAGCGTTGCAATACTGACCCCAGCAGAGAACGCGCTCGTATTCATCAAACTTGCGAATAAGCTTAACGGTCTCGCCCGAAGCATCGCCGTAAACGAGCTCGGAAACTGCTTTGTCAAACTTCTCGCACATAACCTTGGTTTTGCGGTTCCAAGCCAAAGCACCGCCGAGAACAACGCCGTAAAGAGTGCAGGACATCGGGCAAACCGCGCCATAATCGCCCCAAGAGGTGTTGAGCATACCCATTACCTTGCATTCGCCGCCCTTTTGAACCATCTTACTGATGTTAAGCTCTGCATAGCCAACGCATTCGCAGAACTGGTTCCAACAGCTTGTGCCGGGGCAAACGATCTGACCGAAGCGCTGAGAAGCAAACTTTTCAACGTTTTCGAGGATCGGGTTGCAATCATAGCACCAGTTGAGCATTATCATATCATCGGGGAAGCGTTCCATTGTTTCGGGGTGGTTGAGAACAACGTCGCCCCACATCATAACGGTCTTGCCGAGGGATTTGAGGTGATCGATTATCTTAAGTGTGAAATCAAGATAGAGCTCGCCCTTATCCTTGCCCGCGTTCTTGCCGTTGCAGATATCGAAGGTTTCATCACAGCAGATATTGAAATATTTGCTGCGGAAGAGAGGAACGTATTGATCGATAAGCGATTTTATAAGCTCGATGCTTGCGGGATCGCTTGCGTTGATGGTGTGGTGAAGCATAAAGTTATGCCAGGGGTTTTTGGTGGGCTCGAAGCTGTCGAGCTCGCAAAGGTGCTTATACTTGTTGCTTTCGAGCAGACGGAAGAGATGGCCGAACGAGGAAAGCGAGGGAACGAAATCGATGAAGTTATCATAGCAATACTGATCGATCTCGAGGATCTCTTCGGCGGTCATATAACCGAAAGCCTTATAAATACCCTTGTATTCATCGAAAGCAAAGGTGTGTTCGATATAGAGCTGATAGGAATTATGCTTATAATAAGCAAGAAAATCGATCATCTTGAAAACGCCGTCGATATTGGGAACACGGCCGCGGGATGCATCGTGATAGAATCCGCGGTAGCTCATATCGGGCTTATCTTCGATCTCGCAGCATTCGATATCCTCGCCGCAGGTTTCAAGCATCTGGCGGAGAGTTTGGATGCCGTAGAAGGTGCCCGCAAGGGTATCGCCGGTGATAACGATGCCGTCTTCGCGTGCAGAGAGCTTATAAGCTTCGCCGCTCTTTTTGCCGAGGCAGTCGATAACGATTTTGCCCTTGGGATCCGGTGTTCCGAGAACCTTGGTGATAACGGGATCGATACCGGTTTCTTCATAAATATCTGCGGCGAGCTTTTGAGCAGCCTTGAAGATACGGTAATCGCACTTGAAGGTAAGAACGATATCGAGGCCCGCTGTTGCGACTACGCCCTGAGATTTTTTAAGCTTTTTGGGTTGCGGAAGGATATTCATAGCTTTCTCCTTATTGGTGTATTTTTACATTCATATCCTTTTTACCACACCGAAAAGCAAATGTCAATATAAAGGAAAGGTTTTGCGAAAGCACTTTTTTGACAGTTGACAGATTAAAGCTTTTCTTTGCCGCATTTTAAACGAAAACAAACTTTCTTAGTTGTTTCTTAACTTTGCCCAAAAAACAGAATCGATAAATGCCCTTTTTTGCCGAAACCTACAAACTTTATTTTTGGGGCAAAATCTTCCTTGACGGGCTTGCTTTATATAAATATAATAGGTAGCATGCGGAGTGTGGGCATTGGCGGAATACGCCGTGTTTTACACTGCATAATCATTAAATATCGGCAAAAAGCCGAAAAAATATGAAAGGGACAGATTATGGACATTTCTCTCGTCCTTGGCCTTGTAATCGTTGCGGCGCTCGGCGGTCTCGCATACGCGGCGTTCAACTATTTCTCGGTCAAGAAACTCGAAGAAGGCACCGAAAGAATGCAGGAAATCGCTTCTGCAATCCGTGTCGGCGCAAACGCCTTCATCACCTATGAGTATAAGATTGTTGCGATCGTTGCGATCGTAGTTGCTATCTTGCTCGCTCTCGTTATCTCTTGGTCTGCCGCAGTTGCATTCATCATCGGCGCAACCATGAGTGCTTCCGCAGGTTGGGTCGGCATGAAGATCGCAACCTTCGCAAACGTTCGTGTTACCAACACCGCACGCACCACCAAATCGCTTTCCGACACCCTCAAGGTTGCCTTCAAGGGCGGTTCGGTTATGGGTCTTTGCGTTTCCGGCTGTGCTTTGCTCGGTATCTTCATCGTATTCATCGTTTTCGGTGTTGCCCTTAAGCAGATCGACGCTGCAGCCGCTAAGGATTCTGCAGTTGCGCTTGCTTCTTCCTGCAAGAGCATCCTTGCTATTTGCGGCGTAGGCAGCCTCGAATCCTCGTTCACCATGACTCTTTCGGGTTATGCTCTCGGTTGCTCGGTAATCGCAATCTTCGCTCGTATCGGCGGCGGTATCTATACCAAGGCTGCTGACATGGGCGCTGACCTTGTTGGTAAGACCGAAGCTCACATTCCCGAAGATGACCCCAGAAACCCCGCTACCATCGCAGACAACGTTGGCGACAACGTCGGCGACGTTGCAGGTCTCGGCTCCGACCTTCTCGAAAGCTACGTTGGCGCTCTTCTTTCGGGCACCATCCTTGCAATCGAGCTCTTCGTTCAGGGCGTTTATGCAGACACTGCTATCCTCAAGTCGATGATCATGTTCCCTCTTGCATTCGCTGCAGTAGGTCTTATTTCCTGTATTCTCGGTATCGCTTCGCTCTTCATCCGCAAGAAGCTTTCCGATAACCCCCACAAGGAACTCAACGGTGCAACCTACATTTCCGCCGTTCTCACCATTGTTCTCGGCGCAGTTGTTGCATATTTCTCTTTCGGCAACGATGCTTTCAAAGCAGTTATCGAAGGCTCGGGCGGTGTAACCGTTCTCGATTCCGTTGAATTCAAGATCGGCTGGCTTTCTCCTTGGGTTGCCGCAGTTATCGGTGTTATCGCCGGTATCGTTATCGGCAAGCTCGCAGAATACTACACCAGCTATGACTACAAGCCCACCAAAGAGCTTGCAAACGCTTCCATCGAGGGCTCTGCACTCACCATCACCCAGGGTCTTGCACTCGGTATGATCTCCTGCATGCTTCCCTGCGTTGTTCTCGGCGTTGCAATCTTCGGTTCTTATCTCCTTTCCGGTATGTATGGCGTTGCTGCTGCCGCTATCGGTATGCTTTCCTTCGTTGCAGTAACCGTTTCTGTTGACTCCTACGGTCCTATCTCTGATAACGCCGGCGGTATCGCAGAAATGTCTTACCTCGATCCCAGCGTTCGTGAGATCACCGACGAGCTCGATGCTGTCGGTAACACCACTGCTGCTATCGGTAAGGGCTTCGCTATCGGCTCGGCTGCTCTTGCAACCCTTTCGATGATGACCTCTTACATCTTCGCTTATACTCCTGCTGTTGAGATCGAAAACGCAGCAGACTATGCTAAGGGTGCTCTTGACTACATCTCCCTCAACGCTATCGAGCCCGCGGTTCTCGTTGGTTGCGTTGTCGGTGCAGCTCTTCCCTTCATGTTCTCCGGTATGCTTATCAACGCCGTTGCTAAGGCCGCAAGAAAGATGGTTGAAGAGGTTCGCCGTCAGTTCAGAGAGATCAAGGGTCTTCTCGAGGGCGAGGTTCTTCCCGACTACAAGACCTGTATCGAGATCTCCTCTCAGGGCGCTCTTAAGGAAATGCGTCTCCCCGCTATCTTCTGTATCGCATTCCCCGTTGTTTGCGGCTTCATATTCGGTGCTCAATTCGTTGGCGGCGTTCTCGTAGGCGCAACCATTTCCGCTATCATGCTTGCTCTCTTCTGCGGTAACGCAGGCGGTGCTTGGGATAACGGTAAGAAGTATATTGAGGTTACCGGCGTTGAAGGTAACAAGAAGGGCTCTGCCGCTCACGATGCCGCCGTTGTAGGCGACACCGTCGGCGACCCCCTCAAGGATACCGTTGGTCCTTCTCTTGATATTCTTATCAAGATCATGTCGACCATCTCGCTCGTTACTGTTTCGACCTTCGCAAACAATAACCTCCTCTCTTGGCTCGGTCTTTAATTAAAAACAAGACGCGGCGGCTGAAATAGCTGCCGCGTTTTTTTATTGCCTTATTGATTATCCGAAGAATCGGTGATATAATATTTGATAGCATTTAAATTTAAATACCGTTAGGAATCAGGAACATGATAATCGATTTTCACACACATATTTTCCCCGATTCACTTGCGCCAAAGGCGGTTGCATCGCTTCAGGCAACCGCAGGGATCCCCGTTAGGTTCGACGGGACAGCAAGCGGATTGCTGAAATTAATGAAAAACGACGGAGTTGACCGCTCCGTTGTTTTAAACACGGTTACCAACGAACGTCAGGTGGGCAAGGTTAACGCCTTTGCGCTCGAAACCAAAAACAACCACCCCGAGCTTATCCCCTTTTGCTCGCTTCATCCCCTTACGCAAGAGCCCGAAAGACTGCTTGAGGAGTTTATTGCGGCGGGAATTAAAGGAATTAAGCTTCACCCCGATTACATCGGCGTTATGTTTGACGACGATGCCTTCAAGCCGATTCTTTCGGCGGCTGAAAAGCTCGGCTTGCCCGTTATAATCCACGCGGGCTTCGATCCCGTTTCGCCCAACAAAATGCACGCCCCGCCCGACGTTATACTTAACGTCTTGTCGGAATTTCCAAACCTTATTCTCGTCGCCGCACACCTCGGCGGCGTTAACTGCTGGGATGAGGCGTTCAAAAAGCTTTGCGGCAGGAACCTTTATCTCGACACGGCATTTTGCTGTGAGCGCATCGGAATTACGATCGAGCAGGGCAAGCGTATCTTCGATGCCCACCCGCATGATAAAATACTTTTCGGCTCGGATGCGCCCTGGGCTTCGCCGAGCGAGGTTCTTGAATTCATAGACAGGCTCGGTCTTTCAAGCGAAAGCCGCGAAATGATACTTTCGGGTAACGCAAAACGCCTTTTGAAGCTTTGATTTAGTATAAATATACTAAAGTTCATAAACAAACGCCGAACGACAGCCCCTTTATCATTAACGGCGACGCCTTATTCGATGTTTTGCACAATTACGAAGTGCCCGTTTTGTAATTTTCAACAAATAGATAAAAGCTTCTTGATTATTCTGCTTTTCGGTGGTATAATTACGATAACTAATGCTGGAATATAATGTCCGGAGGTCAACATGAAGAAAATTCTCTCTCTCGTTCTTTGTCTTCTTTTCTGCGTCTCGGTTTTCGCAGGCTGCAGCAGCCTTAAAGAAGACGAAAAAGGCGCAAACGTTCGTGTCTATTTAACCGATTTCCCCTACACGCTCGATCCTGCAGTGGTTCAGATCAACAGCGACGTTGAACAGATCCTCTCTATGATCTTCGAGCCCCTCACCACCATTGACGAAGACGGCAAGGTTCAGCCTGCCCTCGCTACCGAATGGTACTATAAATACGACGATATATATCAGCTTCACAGAATGTATTTTGAGCTTAAGACTACCTCTTGGAGCGATAACCGCGCCGTTAGCGCAGACGACGTTATCTATGCATGGAGAAGAATTCTCGATCCTGCAATGGATAGCCCCTATGCTTCGCTTCTCTACCCCATCAAGGGCGCAAGAGACGTTAAATCGGGCGTTGGTACTATCGACGACCTCGGTCTCGCCGCAGTTGACGATACCCTCCTCGAAGTAACCTTTGAGCATGAATACGACGTTGATCTCTTCGCAGAGCAGGTTGCCAACATTCACCTTGCACCCTGCCGTGAGGATATCGTTACCCGTTGCGAAAAAGCAGGCGATGACTGGGCGGCAAGCGCAGGCGATATCGTTTGTAACGGCAAATTCAGAGTTCAGTCGATGGATATGCCTCGCGAACAGAAGGAAGACGAACAGGACTTCAGCGGCAAGTTCGCCTGCAAGCTCGTTCTCGAGCGTAACGCATATTATATGCGCGAGGAAGACGATGCCGCCGACAAATACGTTACTCCTTACCGTATAACCTGCTATTACTATGAAGGTCAGACCGATTACTACGAAAACGAGACCGAGCTTACTCAGGAGCAGTTCCAGGCTAACCGTTTCCTCGCAAACGAGCTCTATTATCTCTCTTCGTTCGATAAGGGTACATACGAGCACTTCAACGGCAACAAGGATTACGATCTCGAAACCGCAAAGACCTTAAACGGCTTCTCGTTCTATTTTAACACCGCAAACGAAATCCTTTCGGATGCTAACGTGCGCAAGGCTCTCTCTGCCGCTCTCGACAGAAACGCTATCGTTTCCGAGGTTACCGGCACCGGCGAGGTTGCCGCAACCGGCTATGTTCCCAACGGCGTGTTCGATACCGATTATAAGACCGATTTCCGTAATGTCGGCGGCGATCTTTATAAGACCGGCGCAGACCCCGATGCCGCAAAAGAGCTTCTTTCCAAGGCTTCCAAGAAATCGGGCAAGCTTACCGTAACCTATCTTATTCCTCAGAACGATTACACCTATAAGACCTATGGCCGCAAGATAAACTATGCTAATGTTTATGAAGAGATCGCAAAGAAGGCGGGCGAATATTGGGAAGGCCTCGGCTTCTCGATCGATTACCGCGGACTTGATCCCTATGCGTTCAAGGCAGCTCTCGTTGCAAGAGATTACGATATCATCGGTATTAACATGCTTCAGGGCTCTGTTGATGCGTTCTCTTACCTTGCACCCTTCGCTAAGGAATACAGCGGCTCGAGCGTTGTTGTAGACAACACCGTTGCGGCGCTTGAAGAGATCTTCAACACCCACTACACCAACATCGACAGCAGCGAATACAGCGCCCTCATCACCGACGCACTCAACGCAGGCAACCGTGCCGACAGAGCAGCTAAGCTTCACGAGGCTGAGCAGATGCTTGTTGACCTCTGCCCCGCAACCATGGTATTCTGGTATTCCAGAAGCTTCGTTGCAAGCGACGAGATCTCGGGCTTTGAAACCGACAGCTGGTTCGGCTACGTTGATATGACCAACCTTAAGCTTAAGGATTGGCGTGAGGTCAACTCTAAAGAAGAAGAGATCCTCGCACAGCGCACTGCTGATTAAATTGTTGGAAACTCGTTATTTACGCTCTTGAAATAATACTTTAAATATAAATAAGCTTCTCGTTAAACGCGGGAAGCTTATTTTTATAAGGAATTATTTTTTATTGTATTTTCAAGAGCTTGAAATAAAAACTTCGACTGCCCTACTCTTGTAGGGCGACGCTCGTTTTTCTTTCAAACTAACGAGTTTCCCAACTTCTCCTGATATGCGTTATTTACGCTCTTGAAATAATACTTTAAATATAAATAAGCTTCTCGTTATATACGGGAAGCTTATTTTTATAAGGAATTATTTTTTATTGTATTTTCAAGAGCTTGAAATAAAAACTTCGACTGCCCCATATCAATTAAAAAGCTGAATAAGCAACGTGCCCGAAAGCAAAATAACTCCCGCATTAAATCCCGAAAGATAAATCAAAAACAGCATTACCGCCGACAAAAGCAGGGTTGCGGCGAACGAAACGGCAGAGCAGATTTGCTCTGCCGTTTCTTTATTTGTTTTGCAAAGCAAAAAGCAAAGCAGGGCTTTTCCGCCATCGAGCTTGCGCTCGGGCAGAAGATTAAACAGCGAGAGCACAAGGTTTATAACCGCCGAAAACAAAAATACGGTTGAGCCGAAAGCGAGATAGAGCAATGCCGAAAGCACAAACAGAAACAGGGAAAACAAAGGACCCGTAAGCGCAATAACGCATTCATCGGCATCGGGTATGCCCTCGGGGCAAACGATAAGCGCGCCCATTGGTAAAATATCTATTCGCCTTGCTCTTCTGCCGCACCGCCTAAGCGCCGCAAGATGCCCAAACTCATGAAATGCCGCCGAAAACAGCATAAGCGCAAGCGGAAGGACGCCTTCGAGCCAAAGCATAAGCAAAAATGACGGCAGAGCAAGCACGGAAAGCCTCAGCCTGAACCGCGGAAACACTATAAACATAAGCTATCCGCCACCCTTTTAACCAGGCGAAACAGTCCTTCTGCGTTCTTTGCATCCTTCTGCGCGAACACAAGCACGCTGTCTTCGCCGTAAAACAGCGTTAACGCCCATACGCAAAGCGCAATACAAAACAAAAGCTTTAAAAGCTCACGCGGCTTTTTAAGCAGAATAAAAGGTTTTTTCAAAAAAAGCTCACCGCCTTATCGGTTGCGACAAAATATTCCCGCCCCGCCCGATTATAATCATTCTTGCGAGGTGGGTGTTTTCTATGTATGCCGAGGAAACGGTTATTTATTCCGATATTCTGTTTTTGATAAACTTTTCGCTCGATTATCTCTGTCTTTTCATCGCGGGCAGGGTTTTGAATTGCGGCGGCAGGGTTTTGCGGTTGCTTATAAGCGCCGTGTTGGGCGGACTGTATTCATTTTTGCCCTATCTTATAATTCTTCCGACGTTGCTTTCGCTTCCCATCAACCTTGCCTTTGCTTTTTTAATGGTCTTTATTGCGTTCGGCAAGCGCGGCATAAAAAAGCTGCTTTTGCTTTGGGCAACTTTTATGGTCTCTGCTGCTCTGCTCGGCGGGCTTATAACCGCGGCATACAGCCTTTCGGCACGTTCCGACAGCATAACGGCGTTGTCATTCTGCATCATCTGCGTGTTTTCGGCGTTTATTGCGCTTGCCTACGGACTGATATGTCGAAAAAAGATTCACACAAAAACCGCAAGCATCCGCATTTTTGCGAACGGAAACCGTTTTTCGCTTAATCTGCTTGCCGACAGCGGAAATCTCGTTACCGAGCCCTTCTCTTCGCTTCCCGTTATAATAGTCAGCTCGGCTTCGCTTCCGCCGCCCTACGATTCGCCCGAGAGCGAGCTGTTTCCCCACCCCATACGCGCAATTCCGTTCAGCACAAGCGCGGGAAGCGCCTGCTTTTTGGGGTTTCGCCCCGACAAAATAGAGCTTGGCGGGCTTGCGCAAAAGCCGCATATTATCGACGCATATATCGGCATCGACACACAAAACAAAAGCTATTCGGGCTATGACGGAATTATCCCGACAAGCTTGCTATGAAAAAAGGAGAGGCATTAATGACAAAATTGTACGTTCCGGTTATACATTGGATCAAGGAGGTTTTGGGTATCGGCGACGAGCTGTTTTATATAAACGGCCCGCAAACGCTTCCGCCCCCTTTGCCCAAGGAAGAGGAAGCCGAGCTTATAGCCGTTATCGAGCACGACGACAGCGCGAAGAAAAGACTTATCGAGCATAATTTAAGGCTTGTGGTTTATATTGCGCGCAAGTTCGAAAGTAGCTCGGTTGGTATTGAAGACCTTGTTTCGATAGGAACGATAGGGCTTATAAAGGCAATTAACACCTTTCGCGCCGACAAGCAGATAAAGCTTGCCACCTATGCCTCGCGCTGTATAGAAAACGAAATATTGATGTTTCTTCGCAAAAACACGGGAACACGAAGCGAGCTTTCGCTTGATGAACCTCTGAACATCGATTACGACGGCAACGAGCTTTTGCTTTGCGACGTTCTCGGCACCGAAAGCGACTATGTTTATAAAAGCATAGAGGAAAGCGAAGAGCGAAAGATGATCTTGCGCGCAATTTCAACCCTTTGCAAGCGCGACCGAGAAATAATCGAGCTTCGCTACGGCATAAACCGAGGCGGAAGAGAGCTTACACAAAAGGAGGTTGCCGATATTTTGGGGATATCGCAAAGCTATATTTCAAGGCTTGAAAAGAAAATTATCGTTCAGCTTAAGGAATCGCTAAAAAGCCAAAACTATTGACATAAATCGCAAAAAGAGTATAATAAAAGGTGTATATAAATATTATTAAACGAAAGGAGGCAAAAGTATTTTAAGCTTCTTTAAACGTGATCAGGCAAAGGAAGACACGGGCAAACAGCAAAACGCTCTGCCCAAAGCCGCGGCGTTTGTTGATTATGAGCATTGGTACATATCGCTTAAGACCAACTATGGCTTGCGCCCCAATATAAAAGCTTGGTTTGAGGATCTTAATTCCAAATTCAACCTTGCGGAAGTTAACTTTTTTGCCGATTTCTCACACAAAAGCCTTGCAGACGAGATCGGGCGCATACGCCTTTTCTCGAACAAGATAATCGATACAAGAAGCCCCAACGGCGTGCAAAAGGATTTTACCGATTTTATCATTCTTGATAATATGTATCAAAAGGCGCTTTCTTCCGAGGATATCGACGTTTTCATTCTTTTCTCGGGCGATGGCCATTTCAGCTCGGTTACGTCGTTTTTGAAGAATTTTTATCATAAGCAGGTCGTTATCTACGGCGTTAACGGCTCTTTTTCGAAGCAGCTTCAGGAAACGGCAAACGTTTTCTATACTCTGCCGACCGAGCAGGATATTAACGAAAGCTTCTATGGCTATATTTTCGATTATCTTAAAACAAGCCGAAGTCCCAATTATAACGAGGCGATAAGTTTCGCGCTTAAAAAAAGCCGCGGAAGTGCATCAAAGCAAAGCATTGCCAACGCAATGAAAACGCTTATGGAAAACGACGTTATTTCGGAACGCACTATCGCCGCCGGAAGAACCGGATCTAAAGGAAAAAAGGAAAAGCTGTTGTTCGTTGATTGGGAAAAAGCCGAAAAATCAATGCTTTTCAGCGAAAAAAGCGAAGAATAAGCACGATTTTTTCGCAAAAGCTATTGTAAATGCAAAGATAATGTGGTATAATAACCGCATAAAGAACAGTTATTTATCAAGAGAGGGTTGCAAGACCCTCTCTTGAATCTTGATAGGAGGTTTTTATGGCAGACAGAAAAACCAATATCGCCGCAAAGGTAAGAAATGCCGTTGAATCGGTTATTACAGATGCGGGATATAAGCTTTGGGACGTTACCTATTACAAGGAAGGTCCCGAAATGATCCTCGAAATAGCCATCGACAGCGAAAACGGCATTTCGATAAACGACTGCTCTGAGGTTACAAGGCTTGTTGAGCCTATTATCGACGAGCTCGACCCTATCGAAGAAAGCTATTGCCTTCAGGTTGCCTCGGCAGGAACGGTTCGCCCGCTTGACAAGAGCGAGCATCTTGATTTTGCCTGCGCCAACCGCCTGCCCGTAACGCTCGGGCTTTACGTTGCGGTTGACGGAAGCAAGGAATTTAAAGGCATTATCGAGGCTTTCGACAGCGAATCGGTAACGCTTTTAAGCGAAGGCGTTTCGCGCAACTTTACCATGAAACAGATTTCTAAGATAAACGCCGAATTCGAAACTGAAGAAATTGACGACGATTCGGCAGAATAATTAAGGAGAATTTCGATGAACAAGGAACTTTTTGAGGCTCTTGAAGTGCTCGAAAAAGAAAAAGGCATTCCCAAGGAATACATGACAGAGCGCATCGAGGCGGCTTTGCTTTCGGCTTTCAGAAAAGAAAGCGGCGGCAACGAAAACGCCAGAGTTAAGCTCGACCCCGTTAAGCAGGACGTTAAGCTTTATAAGCAGCTTGCGGTTGTTGAAGAGGTTATCGACCCTCAGACCGAGATTTCGCTTACCGATGCTCATCTTAAATCAAAGCGCTATAAGATCGGCGACGTTTATGAGATCGAAATGAAGACCAAAACCTTCGGCAGAATCGCGGCTCAGGCAGCAAAGCAGGTTATCATTCAGGGCATTCGCGAGGCAGAACGCGGAAACATGATTCGCGAATATGAAGAAAAGAAGGAAGAAATCGTTTCTGCGGTTGTTGTTCGCGTTGACCCCACCACCGCAAACGCAACCTTAGAGGTTGGCAAGAACGAAATGGTTCTTTTCCGCAACGAACAGATCCCCGGCGAAACACTTCAGGTCGGCGACAGAATAAAGGTATTTATCACCGAGATCAAAAAAGAGACACGCGGCCCGAGCATCGTTCTTTCGCGCGTTCATCCCGGCTTGGTAAGCCGCTTGTTCGAGCTTGAGGTTCCCGAAATTAAAGACGGAATCGTCGAGATAAAGCGCGTTGCACGCGAAGCAGGCAGCAGAACCAAGATCGCTGTTGTCAGCAACGACGAAAGTGTTGATGCTATCGGCTCTTGCATCGGCCCCAAGGGCGCAAGAAAAAACAACATAACCGCAGAGCTTTTCGGCGAGAAGATCGATATCATTCCCTACAGCGAAGATACCGAAGCATTTATCAGCGCAGCGCTCGCTCCCGCTACCGTTGAATCGGTTACCAAGATTCCCGATACCGACAGAGCATACCGCGTTACCGTTGCCGACGATCAGCTTTCGCTTGCTATCGGCAAGGAAGGCCAGAACGCAAGACTTGCGGCTAAGCTAACCGGCTTTAAGATCGATATTAAAAGCAGCAGAAGCGTTAGCGAAGAATAAATCGGGAGGCGAACAACCTTGACCGAAAAGAGAATACCGCTCAGAAAATGCATCGGCTGTAACGAAATGAAAGAAAAAAAGCAGTTGATCCGCATTGTTAAAAACAACGAAGGTGTTATCAGCGTTGACCCTGTCGGAAAGCTTCCCGGCAGAGGGGCATATATTTGCAAATGCGTTGAATGCTTCGATCTGGCGGTTAAAAGCAAACGTCTTGAAAAGACATTTAAGGGAAGAATTCCCGAAGAAATATATTCAGAGCTTCGAGAAAAGCTTGCGCAGGAATGCTGAGAAAGGAAATCAAGGCTTGAAAAACAACACTTTGGGCGTTATCGGCCTTGCGGCGCGCGCAAGAGGAATTTCGATAGGCACCAATCAGGTGCTTGAAGCTGTGCGCGGAGGAAAGGCGTTGCTGGTGCTTATTGCCGCCGACGTTTCGGCAAACACCTTAAAAACGCTTACCGATAAAGCAACATATTATTCGGTTAGTTATCAACAGCTTGATATAACCGCTTCAGAGCTTGGAAAGGCGGTCGGACATAGCACAACAGCGGCTATTGCCTTTACCGATGCCAATTTTGTTAAGGCTTATGAAAAAAGCCTTGGCGACCAAATCAAAGCCGACCGGAAATGAGGGATATGACATATGGCTACAACGAGTGAGAAATATAGGATCAATGCCCTTGCAAAAGACTTCGATATGAAGAGCAAGGACCTTATAACCATTCTTGACAATGCCGGTTTTGCCGGCAGGACCCACATGGCGGTTCTCGACGAAGAGGAATTAAGCATTCTCTTTGAAACCATCACCCAGCAGAACCCCGTTGATATTACCGCTTTCTTTAAGGAATATGACGACAAAAAGAAAGCAAAGAAGGAAGAGGAGCGCAAGGCTCAGGAAGCCGCGCGCGCCGCTGCCGATGAAGAAAAGCGCAAGAAAAAGGCGGCTAACGGTGCGCCCCAGCAGCCTCAGAAAAAGCGCTCGAGAGACGAGGTCAGAGTTGTTGATACCCGCGGTACAACAAACGTTGATCTTTCGAAATACGACGAAAAGATCCTCAAATATGACTCTATCGCTCCCGAAACCCAGACAAACGTTCAAAAGATCAAGAAAAAGAACAAATTTGCAGAACAGCAGAAGGGCAAAAAGCAGTTTGATAAGAGCAGACAGCAGCAACAGCAGAAGAATGCTCAGAAGCCCAAGCCCGTTCAGCTTAAAATTACCGTTCCCGATACCATAACCGTTACCGAGCTTGCTTCGCGTATGAAGACCGCAGCGGCTGAGGTTATTAAAAAGCTTATGGTTATGGGAATGATGGTTAGCGTTAACGAATCTATCGATTACGATACCGCTTATCTCATCGCCGACGAATTCGGCATAAAGGTTGAAAAAGAGGTTGTTGTAACGCTTGAAGACCGTCTCTTCGACGAAAGCGCAGACAGCGAAGAAAGCCTCGTTCCCCGTGCACCCGTTATTGTTGTTATGGGCCACGTTGACCACGGTAAGACCTCTCTGCTCGACGCCATCCGCGACACACACGTTACCGCAGGCGAGGCAGGCGGTATTACCCAGCACATCGGTGCATACCGCGTTAAGCTTGGCGACAGAGAGATAACCTTCCTTGATACTCCCGGCCACGCCGCATTTACCGAAATGCGTGCGCGCGGTGCGAATATTACTGACATTGCGGTGCTTGTTGTTGCCGCAGACGACGGTATTATGCCCCAGACCGTTGAAGCTATCAACCACGCAAAAGCCGCAGGCGTAACCATCATTGTTGCTATCAACAAGATCGACCGCCCCGGTGCAGACCCCGACAGAGTCAAAACCGAGCTCACCAAATATGACCTTGTTCCCGAGGAATGGGGCGGCGACACTATCTGTGTTCCCGTTTCCGCTCTTCACAGACAGGGTATAACCGAGCTTCTTGAAATGATAACCCTTTCTGCAGATATGCTTGAGCTTAAGGCCAACCCCAACAGAGCCGCTAAGGGCGTTGTTATCGAAGCACGCCTTGATAAAGGCAAGGGCGCGGTTGCAACTCTTCTCGTTCAGAACGGTACTCTTAAGCACGGCGACATCCTCATCGCAGGCAATGCGGTGGGCAGAGTTCGCGTTATGACCGATGATAAAGGCAGAAAGCTTACAAGCGCAGGTCCTTCGGTGCCCGTTGAAATAATGGGTCTTGCCGAGGTTCCCGAAGCGGGCGACCTCTTCAACGCAGTTGCCGACGAAAGAATGGCACGCGAGCTTGCCGAACAGCGCAAGGCTAAGAAGAAGGAAGAAGCACAAAGCAGCTCTAAGGTCAACCTTGATGATCTCTTTGCGCAGATCGAAAGCGGTATTAAGAACCTTAATATCATCATCAAAGCCGACGTTCAGGGCTCGGCAGAGGCAGTTAAGGCAAGCCTCGCAAAGCTTTCGAACGAAGAGGTCAAGGTTCAGGTTCTTCACGCCGCGGCAGGCGGCATAACCGAAAGCGACGTTATGCTTGCAAACGCATCCAACGCGATCATCATCGGCTTCAACGTGCGTCCCGATAAGAATGCCATTGATATTGCCGCAAGAGATAAGGTTGAGATCCGTACCTACCGCGTTATCTATGACTGCATCGAGGAAATCGAAGCCGCCCTTAAGGGTATGCTCGCGCCTAAGTTCCGTGAAAACGTTATCGGACACGCAGAGGTCCGCAACGCGATTCACGTTCCCAACGTCGGCACGATTGCGGGCTCTTACGTTCAGGACGGCAAAATCTCGAGAAACGCACAGGTTAGAGTCGTTCGCGACGGCATCGTTATCTATGAAGACAAGATCGCTTCGCTTAAGCGCTTTAAGGACGATGCAAAAGAGGTTCTTCAGTCGTTTGAGTGCGGTATCGGTCTTGAAAAATTCAACGACATTAAGGTTGGCGATATTCTCGAAGCCTTTGTTATGGAGGAAATCGAAAGATAATGGCCGGACACAGGCAGGATAAATTAAACAACGCGGTCAGCGGCGAGCTCGCCGCTATCATCCGCGAGGTAAAGGATCCGAGGGTTTCGGGCGCGTTCGTAAGCATTGTGGGCGCAAGCGTTTCCCCCGACCTTTCAACCGCAAGAGTGTTTTATAGCGTTCTCGGCAACGACGAGGGCGTCGACAAGGGACTTGTTTCGGCAAGCGGCTTTATAAGAAGCGAGCTTGCAAAAAGGCTTAACCTTCGAATCACTCCCAAGCTGACCTTCGTTCGCGATAACAACACCGAGCGCGCAATGAGCATCTCGCGTATTCTTAAAGACATTGAGGAATAACACAATGGAAATTTCCGTTAAACAAGCCGCCGCGTTCCTTTTGGGGTGCGACGGCTACCTCATATATACCCACGCTTCGCCCGACGGCGACACTGTCGGCTCGGCGACCGCGCTGGCAAAAGCCTTGCGCACGCTTGGCAAAAAAGCTTTTGTTTTTTCGGTTGACGGCGTGCCCGAAAAGCTTTCGTTTATGTACGACCCCGCGCTGTTTATCGAAAACGAGCCCGAAAACCTTGACGCATTCGTTCCGATAAGCGTTGACGTTGCAGGCCCAAAAACGCTTGGAAAAGCAAAAAACAAACGTTTTGAGCTTTCGATAGACCACCACAAAACCAACGATATCAACACAAAACGCCTTTTGGTCATGAGCGAAAGGATTGCCTGCGGCGAGATAATCTTCATTCTTTTAAAAGAGCTTGGCGTTTCTGTTGATCGCGATATTGCAACCTCGCTTTATGCGGCGATAAGCTCTGACAGCGGCGGATTCCGTTATTCGGCAACAACGGCAGACACACATCGCATTGCCGCCGAGCTTTTGGAAACGGGAATTGATTTTGCCGAAATAAACCGCAGGCTTTTTGAATGCAAAACGCCGGCACAGGTTGCGCTCACAAGAGTTGCCTACCGCAACTTAGAGCTTTTAAACGGCAACCGTTTTGCCATGGTTGGAATCTCGCCCGAAGAGGTTTTGGAATGCGGCGCAGACGAAAACGATTTCGATTGCATCAACCACATTCCGCGCGAGATAAACGGCGTTGCCGCTTCGGCGGTTATTCGAATGAAGAACGACAGCATTAAGGTTTCGCTTCGCTCGAACGCCGATATCGACGTTGCCGAACTCGCAAAGCGCTATGGCGGCGGAGGACATTTTCACGCAGCGGGCTTTAATCTCGATTGCGGCTATGAGGATGCTTTAGCCGAGGTTAGAAAGTTATTTTCGGAGCTTTAATATGAACTCACCCAGCGGAATTATAATTATTGACAAGCCGAGCGGAATAACCAGCCACAACTGCATTTCGAAGCTTCGCTATCTTTTAAAGGAGCGCAAGATAGGCCATTGCGGAACGCTTGACCCCATGGCAAGCGGTATTCTGCCCATAATGATCGGCAGTGCGGTTAAAGCAAGCGAATATCTTGTTGACCACGACAAGCGTTATTTTGCCGGTATTAAGCTCGGAATAACCACCGACACCGAGGATATCAGCGGCAACGTTTTAACTCAGCACAGCGGTTCACTGCCCTCTTTTGCCGAATTTGCTTCTGTTGCAAAATCCTTCGAGGGCGAGATAATGCAAACACCGCCGATGTATTCTGCGCTTAAGGTTGGAGGAATTAAGCTTCTCGACCTTGCCCGAGAGGGTGTTACCGTTGAACGAAAGGCGCGCAAGGTTAGCATTTATCTTTGCAACCCAATCGAGCGCGACGACGGGTTTTATCTTGACGTTGCCTGCTCGCGCGGAACTTATATTCGAACTCTTTGCGCGGATATCGGCGAAAAGCTGGGCTGCGGTGCAGTTATGTGCTCGTTAAGGCGAACCGAGGTTGACGTTTTCAAGGAAAGTGATGCAATAGTTTTCGACGATTTAAACGGCATGAGCAAGGAAGAGATTCTTTCACACCTTATTCCCGTTGAAAAAATGTTTATGCATCTGCGCGAGGCAAGGCTCGACCCCTTCTTTAACCGTCTTTATTTCCACGGCGAAAAAATCAAGCTTTCAAAGCTTCGCGGAATTAAGGGCGAGGTCGGCGAGCTGTTTCGGATTTATGACGAAAACGGCTTTTATTCGCTTGGAGAAATAACCGAAAGCGACGGGATAAAATATTTCCGTCAAAAGAAATTGTTCTTCGACCGCGAATCAACAAAATAAGACATTAAGGATGTGCTATCATATATGCACATCCTTATTTTTTTAGGCGGTGGAACATGAGCATATCAAGCATTTTTAAGCCGACAAAAAAAGAAAACACCGTTTTATTGCCCCTGGGCGAGCTTATGCCCAACCCAATGCAGCCGCGGCGTTGCTTTGACGAAGCCGAAATGATCGCGCTTTGCGAAAGCATAAAGCAGTTTGGCGTCATTCAGCCTATTGCCGTTAAAAGAATCGAACCGCTTCCCTTTCCGATGCCTCAGCCAAAAGCCAAATATGAAATAATCGCAGGCGAGCGCCGCTGGCGCGCCGCGCGGCTGGCAGGGTTAACGCATATACCCTGTATAATTCACGATGCCGACCGCCAGGAAAGCGCAATGATGGCTTTGATAGAAAATCTTCAGCGAAGCGACCTTTCTTTTTTCGAAGAGGCGTTGGCAATGCAAAACCTTATGCTTCTTAGCGGAAAATCGCAAACCGAGCTTGCGAGCACGCTTTCGATTTCGCAATCGACCCTTTCGAACAAGCTCAGGCTGTTAAGGCTTTCGGAGCGCGAACGGCTTATGATCGCCGAAAACGGTCTTTCCGAGCGCCATGCGCGCGCACTCGTAAGAATCGAAAGCGAACGCGAGCGCCGACCGATCATGCTTGAAATAATCAATAACCATCTTTCCGCCCCCGATGCCGAACGGCTCGTTGATCTGCATTTAAACAGCAACAAAACCTTCAAACCTTCCCCAAAAAGAAAAAAGAAGGTTAAAAGCGTCAAGGGCGCGATAAAAGACATTCGCTTTCTTTACAACACTATCGATAAGGCGGTTGGAATACTTACCGCCTCGGGAATTAACGCCGATTGGTGCAAGGATGAGCAAGATGATAAGCTTACGGTAAAAATCACGGTTGCGCTTCGAGATAATGCCTAATAGTAATCTTATAATACCGATAGTTTGTTCATTTAAGTAAAACAATCACCTATACTGATAGTAATAGGCACACACTATCGGAGGGTTTATTATGCGGCTTGATACAATCGGACAGAATATCAGAAAATACCGTCTCGCAAAAAAGATGCGTCAGGAGGATCTTGCGGAAAAAGCAGACCTGACTGCAAATTATATCGGAATGATAGAGCGCGGCGAAAAGGTTCCTTCTTTGGAAACGCTGATTGCCATTCTTAACGCTTTGCAAATATCCGCAGATATGGTTTTAAATGACGTTGTAGACGTTGGATATACCGTAAAGGATTCGCTTTTCGGCGAAAAGCTTGAAAAGCTTTCTTCCGATGACAGAAAAAAGATTTATGATATCGTTGACGTGTTTATTCGACATACAAAGCATATTCAGCCATAAAATCAAAAAAATCTTCCTGAATTTAGTTTTATTTCGTTTAAATGACACGCTTTGCGTTTCTTCGACAATATTGCCGTGATATAATAACTCACGGAGTTAAAAACACACCAATATTCATTGTCGGAGGATAATCATGAAAAACCTTTACAAAGCTATTGCAGAAGAAAACAAAACCACCCCTTACGAAGTTGAAGACCAGATCAAAATTGCGATCAGAGCCGCGATGAACGATCCTTCGCCCGAAGCACAGCTGTTTTGGAAACAGCTTTCTCAAAACGGAAAAGAGCCTTCACCCGAAGACGTTATAAACGCAGTAATCGCACAGATCGTTAACGGTACCGTTTCTGCGGTTTAAATCTTATATATAGCAAAAGGATATGCCTTTCAAAGAAAAGCATATCCTTTTTGTGTTTTTTATTATTCAGCCGTTTGTTTCTTTTTACCCTTGATAACAACAAATACAACGATCGCGATAGCGGCGATCGCAACGCCGATAACGATCCAGACCCAGCTGTCGATACCGTCGCCGGTAATAAGCTCGTCGGCTTCCTCTTTGGTTATAACGGTCATTTTGCCGTTATCGCAGGTTTCCGAAGCAATATCGATCGATTCGAGTTTGAGCCAATCTCCTGCCTTGATTGCAAGCGCAACAGCCCTATCCTCCCAGTTGGGATAGTATTCGGCAGTGTCGGGATTTGAGCTTGCGGAATGAATAACAACGATTATCTGATCGTTGTTAAGAGTAACTTTCGGCTTGGTTCCTTCCATCCACGTGCCGTTGGTTACTGCTTCATAAACGTTGTCCGAACGCTTTTCGGCAACGAACCAGACTACCCAAGGGCTGCAGTTATTGAGGCCCGAAGCGGAAGTAAGAATGGTCGCATCCTCACCTTCGATCTTGCCGTTGATGTCGTTGATGGTAAAGGTGTATCCTACTGCGGTTTCATAAACGGCATCACCGTTCTCGGCAATGGAGTAATCTGCCGATGCAGAAACACCGAAAGCAACGCAAAGAATCGCTGCAAGAGTCAACGCAATAAGTTTTTTCATGGTTAACCTTCCTTTCTTTATGTCTTTATGCCAAAATGCTTATTTTTTCTTTTTAAGAACAACAACGATTATAACAACCGCAAGCGCACCGATGACAACGCCGATAACAAGCCATATCCAGCCGTCGATACCGCCGCGGGTAATATTCGAAGATTTGATATCGGAATCGCTCTCTTCAGAAGTTTCGGCAGGCTCGGAAGAAGTCTCGACTACCGCTTCGGAGCTTACTTCGGCTTCAGAGCTTTCGTCTGCCTCGGGCTCTTTGCTAACTTCGGGTTCTTTGCTGACCTCGGGTTCTTCGCTGACCTCGGGTTCGGAGCTTTCTTCAGCGGGAGAACTGCTTTCTTCGGGCTCATCTCCGATATTGCCCGCTTCCTTTTTGGTGATAACGGTCATTTTGCCGTTGTTGCAAGTGCCGGAAGCAATATCTATCGCCTCGAGCTTAAGGCAATCGCCTGCTTTAACGGCAAGTGCGGCAACTTTATCTTCCCAGTTGGGAAATTCTCCGGCTCTGTCGGGGTTAGAGGTCGAAGAATGAACGACAACGATTATCTGATCCTTTTTGAGATCAACGCTCGGCTTGGTTCCGCCCATGCCTGCGCCGTTGGTTTTTGCTTCATAAACGTTGGTTGAAAGCTTTTCGGCAACGAACCAAATAGCCCAAACGCCGCAGTTATCAAGGCCGGAAGCAGATGTGAGAATGGTTGCATCCTCGCCATCGATCTTGCCGTTGATGTCGTTGATGGTAAAGGTGTATCCTACTGCGGTTTCATAAACGGCATCGCCGTTTTCGGCAATGCTGTAATCTGCCGATGCAGAAACGGCGAAAGCCACGCAAAGAAGAGCTGCAAGTGAAAATGCAATGATCTTTTTCATGATATCTTTCCTTTCTTTATGCCATTCTGGCAAGCATTTCTTCGGTAACCTCGGTTGAAAGCGAGGAATCGGCAAGGAACGATTCGATTTCTTCGCAAACGTGCTGACCGATCTTTTTCAAGCCGTTGTTTGCAAGACCTGCAAGATGCGGTGTCATAATGCAGTTCTTAAGGGTACGAAGCGGGTTATCCTCTGCGGGAGGCTCGGGGTCGGTAACGTCGAGGCAGGCATATTTAAGGTTTCCTGCTTTCATGTGCTCATAAAGCGCTTTTTCGTCAATTATGGTTCCGCGTGCGGTGTTTATAAGAACCGCATCCTTTTTCATAAGCGCCAGGGTTTCGGCGTTGAACATATGGTAGGTTTCGGGAATTTGAGGTGCATGTATAGAGATTATATCGCTTGCCTTTAAAACCTCCTCCAAGCTTGCCTTCTTCGCACCCATTGCTTCCGCCTTTTCTTCGGAAACGAACGGGTCATATAGAAGGATATCAACGTCGAAAGCCTGCATAAGCTCGATATAATGTCTGCCTGCCCAGCCTGCGCCGATAACGCCGATCGTAAGATCATAAAGCTCGCGGATGTTTTCTTTTCCCTCTGCCCAGCCGCCGTTATGTATATTTTCGTTGTGGGCAAAGAAGTTTTTCGAAGCGGCAATAGTGAATCCGAGCGCGGTTTCGGAAACGCCCATGCTTAAAACGTTTGCGCTTGCGGTAACGCGAACGCCCTTTTTCCAAAGTGCTTCGGAAACAACGGGCTTAACGCTTCCTGCGGCATGAACAAGCAATTTAAGGTTCGGACAAAGCTCGAGGCATTTTTCGTCGATAGGGTTGTTGCCCCAAGAGGTAACAACGGCATCGGCATCCTTGATAAGCGAAGCAATCGAATCAAAATCGGTTCCGCCTTCGTTAATAACCACCTCGCCGCTGTTTTCAAGACGTTTAAGGCATTTTTGGTTGAAAACCATGTTGCGTGTGCCGGGGTTCATTATAAGTGCAATCTTCATAATTCAAAACCTTTCTTTGAAATATTCGCAATATCCGTTATTTTCAAAAAGCATTCCGCCTGTTTGGTAATAATCACGTCCGAGCTCGAATGCACCGTTGTGTTCCGCCTTGAATTCAAGCCCTTTCGGAAGAAGCTTTCCGAGCGATTCCCAATTTTTATAGTTTTGGTTACCGTTAATTTCAATACAGCCGCAATTCATTCCCGAAAGCGCGCCGATTCTTGCGGCAAATTGCTTGTTCCATTCGGCAAGCAGAGGCACAACGGTCAAATCGGCACAAAGGCATTCACCGCCCGCCTTGTGAATTGCCGCCGCCATATCAAACGAAACCGACATCGTTTTTGCGATAGGCTTTAATGCAACGGCTTTATAGCCGAGCGAAAGCCTTTTTTCAACGTCGGCAAGCGAATGCGCCGATTCGTCGGCATTAAGCGTTACGGGCAGATCGCCCACAAAAATTTCCTTTTCGGGCGCAAACGGCTCTTCAATAAGCTCTATCATGTCGAGCGCACCGATCTTGTCGGCATGGTCGAGCAGAGCCTCAAGCCGTTGCAGGCTATCGTATCTTCCGTTGGCATCGAGATAATAACGGATCCTTCCGCTTTTGGAAAGCTCGGTGGTATATCGACTTGCAACCGAATGTATCTCGGTAAGGCGAGCTTTATCCCATTCGAGCATAGAGCGCATATCCTCTTGCTCGGTAAGCCCATCGCCGCAGGATTTGCCGATTTTTATTTTCAACAGCGCGGTTCCGTTATCGAGAAGCCGCTTTAATCCGTTTTCGTCAACGGCATAGCTTACAAGCGGAATATGCGCCAAGCGCTCATGCCTGCAGGAGAGCGCAGAACGCGCAAATTCGGGGATTATATCATCAAAGCCCGCAAGGCCGTTCTCTTTTGCAAAAACCGACCAGAGCGCATAATCAAGCCCCACAAGCGCATTCAGCACAAAGGTTTCGGCAACGCTTCTGCCGCAAATGACGTCGGCATATTTTTTAAGCTCGGGAACGAGCGAATTTATAAGCTCATTCGGATATTTAAAGCTTTCGCCTCTTATTATATCGAGTGCCCTTGCGGTAACGTCGCGCATGAGCGCGCTTGATTCATCGGGCGAATGCTCACCGAAAACGTTCGCATCCGACCAAAGCACCGATATGGTTCCGGGGCAGGCGGCGCTTACGCCGTTTTCGGTTTCGATATAAACGACGGTTTGCCAAAGCTCTGTTAAATATTTGCCCTTGAAGCCGAAGGGCGCGGTTAACGGCTCGCGTTGAAAGTTCAGCAACGCCTTTTTTATTCTTATATCAATCATTTTCAAGATATTCTTTAATAACTCTTACAGCCTCGTCGGGAATTGCGCTTTCGAGGCTTTTGTTATAACGCATAAGCTCGCGCGCATAGGTTGAGCTTATGTGATCCAAGCCGCTGCTTGCGGGCAAAACTATCGTTTCGGGAACGCCGAACGATTTATTGATTATATAAAGACTGCGCTCATAATCAAAATCGCTTCCGCTTCGCGCGCCGCGAACGATAACGGGGTTTTCAAATCTTAGGCAAAAATCGGCAAGCAGGCCCTCGCAAAGCTCAACGGAAACGTTATTAAGCTTCGCAACCGAGGCCTTAACCGCCTTAACGCGCGCCTCGTTTGTTAAAAAGCCTTTTTTTGCCGAATTTGAGGAAACGGCAACAACGACCTTTTCGAAAAGCATAGCCGCACGGGTTATAACGTCCATGTGGCCATGAGTGATGGGATCGAAGGTGCCCGAAATGATTGCCGTTCTCATAATCTATTCCTCCTCGTTTTCGGGGATGCGGATTATAGTTACGTAGGTTTTACCATATCGATAGAGCTTTGAATTCCAGCCGTCGATGGGCGCAGGAATTCCCTCTTTGCCCGATTCGGCAACGATTATTGCGTTTTTCGCCAAAACGTTTGAATTCTTAAGCTTTAAAAGAACCTCATCCAAGATTCCTTCGGCATAAGGGGGATCGAGGAATACCAAGCCGAAGCTTTCCTTGCCCGATGCGCCGCGAAGATATTCCTTCCAATCGGCAGTAACAACACGGCATTGCTTCATAAGCTTTGTTTTAAGCGCGTTTTCCTTGATGATCTCGCAAGCCGCGCGGGATGAATCGATCATAACCGCTCTTTCGGCGCCGCGCGAAAGCGCCTCAAGCGCCATTTGACCGCATCCGCTGAAAAGATCGAGCACGGTTCTGTCGTGAAGGTCGAACTGGATTGCCGAGAAAACCGCTTCCTTGCAGATCTCGGTGGTGGGTCTTGTATCGTTTCCGGCAAGGGTTTTAAGCTTGGTTCCCCGTGCCGTTCCTGTTATTATTCTCATTTTCTTCCTTTCCGAAGTATTCGATGATAGAATCGGCTATCTCTGAAGTAATGCCCTTAACCTGCAAAAGCGATTCCTTATCGGCGGCTTTAAGGCTTGAAAGCGTTCCGAAATGAAGCATAAGATCGTTTGCGCGCTTTGCACCAACGCCCTTTATTTCGGTAAGGCTGCTTTTTTTAACCGCGCTTCTGCGTTTTGCATCCATCAGCGAAAGCGAATATCGGTGTACCTCTTCCTGAATTTTATATATGAAAACGAACGCATCCTGACGGGTTATAAGCGATATTTCGCCATCGCCGTCGGTTAGGGTTCGCGTTTTATGGTGCTCGTCCTTTATCATGCCGAAAATCGGAATAACGATTCCGAATTCCGAAAGCACCGATCTTACGCGATTTACCTGGTTTGCGCCGCCGTCGATAAGCAACAGATCGGGATATTCCCAGCCCGCCTCATCGGGATCGTGAGCAAATCTGCGGCGTATGCACTCCTCAAGCGCGGCAAGGTCGTTGCCGTCGCTAACTGTTTTTATATTAAACGAACGGTATTTTTTCTTCGCAAAGCTTCCGTGCTCAAGAACTATCATTCCGCAGCTTGTGTATTCGCCGGCAGAATGCGATATATCATAGGATTCGATCCTGTCGGGAACCACCTCAAGCCCCAAAAGCCCCGCCAGCGAAACGAGAAAATCCTTTTTCTTATCATCCTGACTGCGCTTGTGGATAAGAAGCTGTTTTGCGTTTTCCGATGCGCGAAGCGTTAACGCACGCATATCGCCTCTTTCGGGGCGCGAAAGCGAAACCTTATAGCCCGCATGTTCGTTAAGCCAAGCGGAAAGAAGCTCGCTATCGGCTTCTTCGAGCTCATAATCGATATTAATTCGCTTCGGGATATAGCCGCGAAGCTCATAATAACGCTGAAGAAACGAAACCAACGCCGAGCTGCTTATTATCTCATCGGCGCCGAAGAAGAAGTTTTCGCGATCGACTATTGCACCGCCGCGAACAAACAAAAGCGAAAGCGCGCTTCCGAGATCGTCGGCATAAATGCCGATTATGTCGGCTTCAACGTTCGGAGCACAAACGATCTGCTGTTTATCGGAAAGCTTCTTGACCGCAAAGATACAATCGCGAAGCTTTGCCGCAAGCTCGAAATTCAAGCCTTCGGATGCGGTTTTCATATTCTCTTCGAGCTGAGAAATAAGCTTTTTGCCGTCGCCGCGCAAAAGCGTTGCCGCGCGGGCGCAAAGCTCGCGGTATTCATCGGACGAAACGTTACCCTTAACGCAGGGCGCACAGCAACGGCCGATATGATAATTAAGGCAGGCTCTTCCCTTTCCGATATCCTTGGGGAATTCCTTTGCGCAGGAGGGCAAGGCAAACGCCTTGCGAACCGTTTCAAGAATGTTGCGCGCAACGTTATGCGATGAATATGGGCCGAAATAGCGGTCGTTGCCCGCGGTGCGCTTATAAACGATTGAAAAATCGGGATAATCGGAATTTGAAAGCTTTATATATGGGTAACCGCCGCCATCCTTTAGCTTTATGTTATAGCGGGGCTGAAACTGCTTGATGAACTGGTTTTCCTGAATGAGCGCTTCAAGCTCGGTTAAGGTATAATAAACCTCGAAATCGTTAACCGACTCAACCATTCGCTTGGTTTTTCCGCGATGGTCGGAATAGGGGGAAAAATAGCTCGAAACGCGGTTTTTAAGCGCCTTTGATTTGCCAACGTAGATTATTCTGCCCGATTTGTTGCGCATTATATAAACGCCGGGGGTTGCGGGAAGAAGGCGCGCCTTTTCGAAAAGCTCTTCGCGAGTCATTACATACACCTACAAAAAATGCCCTGAACAAAAAGCTCAAGGCGATGTTTTGAAATTAAATTATTCGTTAAAGCCGCCGAGAATAAGCGCGACGAGACCGTCTACTGCGGCTTCTTCATCGGAACCGTCGGCAAGAATGGTTATAATATCACCTTTGGATATGCCGAGGGAAAGCACACCGAGAAGACTCTTTGCGTTTGCTCTGCGGTCGCTGTTTTCAACCCAGATAGAGCTGCGGTAGGAGTTGGCTTTCTGTATGAAATATGTTGCGGGTCTTGCGTGAAGCCCGACTTCGTTCTGTATTTCAATATTCTTAGTAGTCATAATATACCCCCATACATGATTATTATATCAAAGACGCGCTTTCAAATCAATAGGAATTTAATGGGCGAATCAACGAAATACCCAACAAACACGCCTTGTTTTTTGTCGATAATATCTATCAAGGCTACGAAACGGATACGCTGTCGATAACACAGCTTAGCGTTTTCTCGCCGACGGTGAATTTGCATTCGCCCTCGATGCTCAATCTTTCTCCGTTTTCGGTATAAAACCTTCCGAGCTTTTTATAGCCGCGGCAGGTGAACGAGATCACAGCCCCGTTCGTTTCGCCCGAAAGCTCAAGCTTGGTTATCGGAACCGAAATGGTGCCGCCGTTGCCGTTGTTGACGAAAAACTCGGCGGTTTGGTTTTCGAATTCAGCCTTAAGCGATTCGTCGGCATTGCTTGCATGGGCAGTCAGCGAAAGCGTTCCTATCTCGGGCTCGCTGAAGGCTTCGTGTATCGTATCGCGGAAAACAAGTGTTGCGATAGCGCAGATAACGGCAACGAAAATTGCAATATCGAGTATATTAAGCTTAAATTTTCTTTTTTGCATTGCCGACACCTCCTATGAACGCGAATTTAATTTATAAACCGAGCCGCATATTCCGAAAACGAACCACATAATGCCGATTATGCGAATATCGGAAAATGGATTGAAAATAAACGAGCAGATTATCATAACCACCGCCGATGCAGCAACCGTTCCGTTTACGGCAACGATGCCCTTTGCGGTATTCATCAGCATTCCCGAAAAAGTGCGCTGTATAACCAAAACAAGCGCGAGAGCAAGTGTTATCAGCACCAAGATTCCGCCGATATCCATAACACCGCCCCAAAAGCTTACGACCCCGCCCGAAAAAACGAACGCCGAATCGTATGATGCCTCGATGCCGATGCTCACGGCGGCAGAATTTGTGTAATCGGAAGCGAAAACGAACGCGGGCGGCAAAAGAACAGCCGCGCCGAGCGTTGCACCCGCAGGCGCTTTATAGGCAAACGCAACGAAGATAAACAGTGCTATCATAATAAGTGCATAGAACCAAAAGCTATCGGTTATTACCGCGCAGGCGATCGAAAGCAACAACGTCATCAACATTCCGCGCTTTTTGCCGAACAGCAATGAATAAAACGCGAACGGAAGCGTTGCCGAGGCAAGAACGGTCAGCATATCTGCGCTTAAGGTATAGCGGGTCAACCATTGTGCCGCCATGCGCAGCTGTGAATGCGAAATAAACTCGCTGTATTCATCAAGAAGATAAAGCGACATTCCGACAAACAAGCCAAGGCAGAGCGCATTAAAGGTTTGATATATAAGCTTTCGGGAGCAAATAAGGTTCTTTGCGGGAAAATAAAGCGAAACGAACGCCAACAAATAAAGCTCGCCTCTATCGAACCCGCCGTTTGAAGCGGCGCAGGCAACGAACAAAACGACATATGCCAAAAGCATTGCGGCGTCGGCACTGCCAAAACGAAGGTTGCGCTTCAGCACAAGACATTTAAGCAGATAGGAAACAAGCGTTACGCCCGCAATAACGGCAAGATAGCCGACATGAACGAACGAAACCGTTGCAACCGAAAGCAAAAGCCCAAATTCGGGAACGTTCAATATCGCAACGAAAACAAGAATCGAAAGGAAAATGAAAAGTACACTCGCGGGGGTGAAAAACAACGTCAGAACGCCCAACAGCGACCCCAACAGGAAGCTGATGCCGACCGCCGTGCCCGAAGAGCCGTTTTTTGCGCGGTCGATCGAAGAATCGTTCACGCCGAGACAGCCCGAAAGCAAAGCGCCGGTTATGCGTCCGTTTCCCAACGCCGAGAGAATACTCTTCTCGCCGAACGCGGTTAAAAGCAATCCGACGATAAAGGTTACTGCGGCGACAGAAAGATCATCGGGGTTTGCCACACCGATGGTTAAGGAAACATAGCTTTTTAAAAGAAATATTGCCGCAGCATAAATGCCGAAGGTTAAAAGAAAAATGCCCACAGAGCGAAGCGACGTGTTAAGAAACGCGGTTTTGAACGCGGCAAGCCATTTCATTATCGCATTACGTGAAAAGAAAGAAGCAACGGCGTTTCGGGCAGGCATCGCGAATTTCTTACGTATATCAAGCTTTTTATTAATAGGAGCGGTTATCTTTTTACTTGCGAAATCATCGACCTTTTCGGCAGACGCAAAAAGAGGAGAAGCAAATCCCGAAGAAAAAAGACGGTTAAGGCGCGACGAAACAAAACGGGTTGCCGAAAGCACCATGCTCTCGCGCGCAAGCCGTTTTAACGTTCCGTAGCTATTCTCTTTTTTTCGGGATCTGTTCATTTTAAACTCCAAAACAAAGAAAAACAAAGGTTATTCTTCTTTTGCTCCTATTAAATCGGGGCGTTTTTTCTCGGTTCTCAAAACGCTTTGCTCTTGTTTCCAAGCCATTTGCTTTGCATGGTCGCCGTTAAGCAAAACCTCAGGAACAGCAAGCCCCTCGAAAACACGCGGGCGCGTATATTGAGGATGCTCGAGCAAGCCGTTTTGCAAGCTTTCCTCGGAATAACATTCGGGCGCGGGAAGAACACCGTCGATAAGCCTTGAAACGCAATCGACAACGATTGCCGCGGGCAGCTCGCCGCCCGTCAGAACGTAATTTCCGACCGAAAGCTCTTCATCCACCTCAAGCTCGATAATTCTTTCATCGATGCCCTCATAATGACCGCAAAGCAGAATCAAGTTATCGTATTCCTTAAGCTCTTCTGCCTTTTTTTGATTGAAAAGCGAGCCCTGGGGCGACATATAAACAACCCTGGTCGTGCCCTCGCAACGCGCTTTGACCGCGCGAATGCAATCAACGACCGGCTGACACATCATAACCATGCCGTATCCGCCGCCATAGGGCGAATCGTCAACACGGCGGTGCTTATCCTTTGTGTAATCGCGTATATCGGTACATTTAATCGATATAACGCCCTTTTCGGCGGCTCTGCCTATAATGCTCGATTCAAATATCGGTTCGAGAGAATGGGGAAAAAGCGTAAGCACTTCGAAATTCATTTCGCACCTACGCTTCCAAGCCGTCGATAAGACGAACTGTTATTCCTTCGTTCGGATCTCTCCGAACGATAAATTCTTTAACATCGGGAATTATATATTTTTTGTCGGCGCCTTCAACGAAATAAATGTTTGAAGCCGCGCCCTCTTCGATCCGCTTAAGAACACCGATCGTCTCGCCCGAAAGCTCATCGGTAACCGAAAGCCCGATAAGATCATCGTTATAGAACACGCCCTCGGGCAAGGGGATATCTTCGCGGTCGAAATAAACAGTTCTTCCCGTCAGAGCAGAGGCTGAATTACGGTCCTCATAGCCGACAAAGGTAACTGTCGAAACGGTTTCGCGGAAGGCTTTAACCTCCAACGGACGTTTGCCCTCGGAATCGAGGTAAAGGCGCTTAACTCCGCTTAAAAACTCGATGCTGTCGCACCAGCAATCAAAGCGAAGCTCGCCCTTTATTCCGCGCGGGGAATTAAGCCTTCCTGCTTCAAGAAAACGCTTCATCAGATAATATCAACGATAACGCGCTTGTTCTCTTTCGAAGCCGCCGCGCGCATAACCGTGCGGATGCTTTTGGCAATTTTGCCTTCCTTACCGATGACTCTGCCCATATCGTGCTTAGCCACCGAAAGCTCGAGAACAACGGTATCACCGCTGACCTTTTCGGTAACGAATACCGAATCGGGATCCTCCACGATCGCTTTCGTAATATCGAGAAGAATCTGTTTCATTAATCCAAAACCCCTGCGTTCTTAAGAAGAGCTCTAACGGTCTCGGTGGGCTGAGCGCCGTTGCTGATCCACTTCTTTGCCTTTTCTGCATCGATCTTAACTTCTGCGGGGTTGGTCATGGGGTTGTAGAAGCCTACTTCTTCGATGAATCTGCCATCGCGGGGATAGCGGGAATCTGCAACTACGATTCTGTAGGAAGGTGCCTTCTTTGCACCCATTCTTCTGAGTCTCATTTTTACTGCCATTTTGGGTTTCCTCCGAAAATTTAATATAAAATTATTTTTTATTTAAAAGGGAAATTTAAATCTTCCTCTTTTACCTTTTTTACCCATGAATTGCTTCATGAGGGCCTTTGTTTGCTCATATTGCTTAAGCAAACGGTTAACCTCCTCAACGCTTCTTCCGCTGCCGGCGGCAATGCGCTTTTTGCGAGAGGAATTGAGAACGTCGGGGTGGTTGCGTTCATAGGGTGTCATTGAAAGGATGATAGCCTCGGTGTGCGCAAGCGCCTTTTCGTCGATTTGGGCATTGTTTAATGCCGAAGGCTTGATTCCGGGCATCATGCCGAGCAAGGAATCCATCGAGCCCATATCCTTAATGGTTGCAAGCTGATCGAGAAAATCGGTTAGAGTGAAGCTTTGCTCGCGGAACTTTCGCTCCATTTCAAGCGCTTTTTTCTCGTCGATCTGCTGTTCGGCTTTTTCGATAAGGGTTAAAACGTCGCCCATGCCGAGAATTCGCGATGCCATACGGTCGGGATGGAAGGGCTCGAGACAATCGAGCTTTTCGCCCGTACCGATGAATTTTATGGGCTTACCGGTGATATATTTTACCGAAAGCGCGGCGCCGCCACGGGTGTCGCCGTCCATTTTGGTGAGAATAACACCGGTTATATCCAAAAGATCGTTAAAGCTTTGAGCAACGTTAACCGCATCCTGACCGGTCATTGCATCGACAACAAGCAGGATCTCAGTAGGTTGTGTAACCTCCTTAACGCGCTTAAGCTCTGCCATAAGCTCTTCATCAACGTGAAGTCTGCCCGCGGTATCGATGATAACGGTATCAAAGCCGTATTTTATAGCATGCTTAATAGCTTCCTTTGAGGTTTCGGCGGGGTCTGCGGTTCCGCGTTCGAAAACCTGAACGCCAACCTTTTCTCCGACTACCTGAAGCTGATTTATAGCGGCGGGACGATAAATATCGCAGGCAACGAGAAGCGGGTTTCTGCCCTGCTTTTTAAAGGTTCTTGCCAGCTTGCCGCAATGGGTGGTTTTACCCGAGCCCTGAAGACCGCACATTAAAATTACCGTGGGGGGCTTGGATGCTATATTCAATTTTTGGTTGGTTCCGCCCATGAGCTCAATAAGCTCTTCGTTAACTATTTTAACGATCTGTTGTGCGGGAAGAAGGCTTTCGAGCACTTCGTTGCCAACCGCACGCTCGGAAACGCGTGCAACAAATTCCTTAACGACCTTGAAGTTTACGTCTGCCTCGAGCAACGCGAGCTTTATCTCGCGCATACCTGCCTTTACGTCGGCTTCGGTTAGCTTGCCCTTGTTGCGGAACTTCGAAAAGGCGTTGGACATCTTTTCGACAAGACTTTGAAACATTAAAGCTCTCCTGTTATCGATTCGGCAAGGCGTTTTGCCTCGGCGAGATCGGAAGATTCGGCGATTTGGGCGGCGATTGCCGCGATTTTCTCGCTTTTGGCGTTAAAGCCGAGCGAGCGCTCTAAGGAAAGAAGAGCCTCTACACCGTGGCGTATGGCATCGCGGACACCCTGACGGGTTATTCCGCAATTCTCGCTGATCTCGGCGAGAGACAGATCTTCGTTATAATATAGGTCAACAACGTCTTTTTGCCTCGCGGAAAGCGCGTTGCCGTATACGTCGATAAGACGGCTTATATATGCCCTATCCTCGTTCATGTCGGCAGGCTCCTTTCCCGAAAAACGCGATGGCCTGTAAAGCGATTTTCTTTACAGGCCGTATTATACAATATTAATTCCCTCTTGTCAATAGCTTTTTTGCTTTATTTTCGCAATTCCTTTACCGTTTTCTATATGCAATTCAACGCTTTCGGCATCATTATGCTGCTTGCCCAGAATAAGCCCCGAAAGAGCATCCTCGGCAAGTCTTAAAACGGTTCGCGTTACCGTTCGTGCACTTTTTCCGCGCGAAAGCGCAACCGCATTTTCAACAAAGCTTTCCGAAGCACAAACGTTAAAGCCCCTTTCTTCAAGCTTTTCGCAAAACAGCGCTATTCTTCGGTTGCCTATTTCGCAAAGCTCGTTGAAGCCAAGGTCGCCAAACGCAATAACCTCATCTACACGGTCGACAAGCTCGGGTGAAAGAAGCTTCAATGCCTCGGAGAACGCATTATCTTCGCTTGCGCCGAACCCGATCCCTCCCGCAGATGAACTGCTGTTTGCCGTCATTATTATAATCGTGTTATCGAATCTTACCGTTTCGCCCGACGAATCGGTAAGCGTTCCCTCATCCAATATTTGAAGCAAAAGCGAGCGCACGTCGGGATGCGCCTTTTCTATCTCGTCAAAAAGAACCAGTGCATAAGGGTTTCGCTTTATACGTTCGGTTAATCCCTCGGTTTCGCCGAAGCCCACGTAGCCAGGTGGCGAGCCTATAAGCTTCGAAATACTGTGCGGTTCCGAAAACTCGGACATATCAAGCCTAATAAACGATTTATCCGAGCAAAAAACCGCATCGGCAAGCGCCTTTGCGCACTCGGTCTTTCCAACGCCCGCCCTGCCGATAAACAAAAACGAGCCGTTGGGACGATTTACGTCGCGAACACCCAATCGAGCACGCCTTACCGCAGGACAAAGCGCGTTTATCGCCTTATCCTGACCGACAATTCGCTTTTTCAGCTTATTTTCAAGCGTATTCAGCCTTTGAGTTTCGTCGCAGGAGACCGCCGAAATCGGAATTCCCGTTTTTCTTTCGGCGGCAAACGCAACGTTTTCTGCCGAAAGGCAGGGCTTTTGCCTGCCTCTTTTTTGCATTTTTAGTTCCGCGGCAGATTCATCAAGAAGGTCGATCGCCTTATCGGGCAAAAATCGGTCGGCAATATAGCGCGAGGAAATCGCAACGCTTGCCTCTATAGCCGAATCGGAAATTGTTATTCCGTGATATTCTTCATATTTCTTTTTAAGTCCCATAAGCATTTTTATACAGGATGCCTTATTCGGCTCGGCAACCGTTATAGGCTGAAATCGACGCTCAAGCGCCTTATCCTTTTCTATGCTTCCGCGGAATTCCTTAACCGTCGTTGCACCGATTATTCTTATTTCACCTCTTGCAAGCGCAGGCTTAAGAATATTCGATGCATCTATCGCGCCCTCTGCGCCGCCCGCGCCGACAATGGTGTGAAGCTCATCGATAAACAGAATGACGTCGCCCGACAGGCGCACCTCTTCAAGAATATTTTTGATTTTTTCTTCAAACTCGCCGCGATATTTCGTGCCCGCAACCACCGAGGCTATCTCAAGCGCCATTATCCTTTTTTCTTTAAGCTCATCGGGCACGTTGCCGCTTGCAATGCGCGAGGCGACCGATTCAACAACCGCCGTTTTTCCAACACCCGCCTCGCCGATAAGGCAGGGGTTGTTCTTCGAACGCCTGAGCAAAACCGCTATAAGCCGTTCTTCTTCCTTTTCTCTGTCGATAACAGGGTCAACGCCGCCGTTTTTCGCCTTTTCGGTAAGGTCAACGGCGTTTGCGTCCAAAAGCGGTGTTTCCTTGCGGCGGGGCTTGCGCGCCGTTTCCTTCTGCGAAGCGTTGCGGCGGGGCTCCGACACGGAATCTTCGCTTTCGCAATAAAGCTCTTCGATAACGGTTAAAAGCTCGTCGGTCTCAACGCCCATCTCTTCGAGAATTCGCGTGCCCACGCATTCTTCCTTAAGCATTGCCATAAGCAAATGCTCTATGCCTACGCTTACGGCGTCGCCGGCGCCCGCAATAAACGAAGCACGCAATATTATTCTTCGGCAAACGGGGGTCATGTCATCTCCCGAGAGCATAGTTTTACAGCCCATTCCCACCAAGGCAACAAGCCGCTCGCGAACAGAGGCAAGGTCCAGCCCACGCTCTGAAAGAAGCCTGACCGGCGTGCTTTCGCTCTCGCGCAGAATGCCCAAAAGCAGATGCTCGCTTCCGACATAGGTGTGCCCAAGCTCCTTTGCGCTTAAAATCGCCGAGGTTATAACCCGTTTTGCTCCTTCGGAAAATCGTTTCGTTATATCACTCAATGATATCTGTTCCCCTTTCATTAAGCGTTGCCCCAAAAAACCAAGCAACAACAGAATATGTAAAAAAACGTGAAAAGGTTAATTCTACCCCTTTATTTTTTTATGCTTATGTGTTATAATGCTTAAAACACGATTTTAAAGGAGGGAGCGCAATGGCAGAGCAGGCGGTTAAAACCGCAAAGCCGGTGAAAAAGCCAACGAAAAAGCCGATAAAGAAAAAACGCGAAAGCGGAATGTTCACTCAGGCGCTCGCTTACTTTATTGTATTCTTGGCATTTTATATTGTTATTACTCTTTTTGTCGGCGGATTGATCATTTATTCCTTTAACGACACGGCGAAAAACACCGAAATCTATTCGATCGGCATTGTTTACGGCGAAAAAACGCTTCATAAGATCGATGCGCAGGACGCCAACAACGAATACGGTCTTTATATTCCCTTCTCTTATCTTACCGAGATCGGCTCTTTCGGAATTGCGGGCTCGGGCGACGACGTAACACTTTTTATAATCGGTACCGACAACAGAATAGAATGCAAAAAGAATTCTTCGCTTATTGTTATTAACGATAACCCCATAAGAATTTCGGCACCGATACTTTACCAGAACGATGAATATATGATTCCCGTGGTTCTGCTCGAAAACTACATAAACGGAATCGACGTTACCTATGACGACGAAAAAATGGTTTGCAGCGTTGCTTCCGATATCGGCAAAACCAACGTTGCGCTGAAGCTGTTGCTTCCCGACGAAATGGAAAAATCGTATTTCCCCGATTCGTATAAATACTACACCGACGTTTCCGACACCTCGGGCAATTAGCTTTAAAGAATTTTTATATTTTATAAGGGAGGGTGCTTTTGAAAAAGCGCCCTCCCTTTAACCCACCCGCAAAACTTTTTAATTTATTTATCATTTAAAGTTTTTGGGGGATTTTAAAAGGGGGCTTTTTTCAAAAAGCCCCCTTTTGTATATTAATTCTTATTCAGCGGGCTCGATAACGCCATAATCGTTATCGTCGCGCTTATAAACAACGTTGTATCTGCCGTTTTCAGAGTTAAGGAACATATAGAAATTATGCTGCAGCAGATTCATTTGAAGTATTGCTTCCTCAACCGACATGGGATGCATTTCGAACCGCTTTACCTTGCCGACGGTGATGGTATCCTCTGCTTCGGCGAGCTCTGCCTCGGCAAACACCTCTTTTTTAACGTGAATTTTCTTTTCGAGACGCGTGCGGTTCTTTCTGATCTGACGTTCGATATTTTCCATCGCGGTGTCGAGTGCACATTTATAATCCTTATCGGATACTTCCGAACGGAATATCGAACCGTTGCGGTAGATGGTAAGCTCGATTCTCTCGCCGAGACGGTTGCTGCTTAAGGCAACGGTTGCCTCGGTATCCTCGGGAAAGAACTTATCGAACTTTTTAAGTTTTTTTTCGATCCAGTCCCGAACGTCATCGGTAAGAGTGAACTTTTTGGTGATGATCCTTGTTTTCATATCGCCATCTCCTTTTATATAATTGACAGTATCTCTGTCTAAATATATAATATCATATCCATACATATTTGTCAACAATTTCTTATCCCACCAAAATCAATTTGTTTATTTTTTACAATTAGTGCATTTTTATGGCAAAACAAAAACGCTTTCCTTTATTTTGCTCGGAAAGCGTTTGTTTTATTCGTTTTATTTACGTCTTCTGCGTTCGCGGTCGCCGCGGCTTGCGCGGTTTATGCCCGCAAGCTTTTCTTCGCTTGCGCTTTTAAAAGAAGAAAGCATAGATTCAAAATCCTTAGGCTCGCTTTTTTTCTCGAAGCGTTCCTCACGCGAAGCGCACTTTTTTGGGGAATCACCGATAAGCGAAAGCGCGATCTTGCCGTTTTCAACCGAAATAACGGTTGCGGTAACAACGTCGCCCTTTTTGATAACGCTGTGGATATCAGAAACGTATTCGCGCGAGAGCTTCGAAATGTGTATCATTCCGCTCGTGCCGTCTTCAAGGCGCACAAACGCACCGTAATCAACAACGCCGCTTACGGTTCCGCTAACAGTCTCGCCGAGCGAATATGCCATATATCCTCAACCTCTTTAATTTATTTTGCAATATCGTTAACAAAAATAATTTCGTTGGGCTTGCGATAGCCAAGCTGATCGCGTGCAACGCGCTCGATATATTCCTCGTCGATGGGCGCGGCTATTCTGAGCTCGAGCTCGTCGATGTTATCCTGAATAAGCTGCGCCTTCTCGATGCGGGCATCAAGCTCGCCGCGGAGCTCGTTCATTTGCACCTGAAGGTTAATAACCGAAACAAAAAGGAATATTAATATTAAAATGAATGCCGCCCTGATAACAAGGTTACTGCGGCGAATTGTTTTCTTCTGCATTTTTAATTTCCTTTCGTTTCAGCTTCATGCCGAATCCCGCTTTGGCGAGCGATTCGGTCTTTTTGCAATAGTGTTTTGTGTATATTTTCCGCGCAAAAAGCTTAAGCTTTGCTTTAGCGCGGGTTATTATCGAATTTATAAGCCTTTCGGTAAAGGCAATAAGCTTTTGCATCATTGCGATAACGAAACGGCTGACCGTTAAACGCCATGCCGCAAAGCCGACGGCAATGAGCACAAACGAATATGCTCTCATTCTTCCGAACGACAGATTAAAGAACAACAAAAGCACCGAAACCGCCGCGATAACGCAAAACGCAACATCGCAAACAAAAAGCAGAACTGCGTTTTGCTTCTTGCGCAGACGGAACAGGCGGAATATGTCGTATGCCGCGCAAAGCACCGCGCCGAGAGCGACCGACCACAAGGCAAGCCGGGTATGAAGCGAATAATCTATCTGCACCTTATTTACCGAACAGCCCAAAGCGCTTTTTGCGGGGCGTATCTTCGAAATAAACAACGGCATCTATTTTTCCGATAACGGTTATTTCGCCGTTTTCGAGCGAAAGGTTCTTAACCGAAAGCCCCTCACCGCTGATATTAAGAACGGTTTCGCCGAGAGAGAGGCTGACTAAGCCTTCGTCAAACGAAACGACCTCTTCAACTGCGGTAACGTTAAGCAGGGCGCGTGATTCAAGAGCTATGGTGTGCTTTTTTGAGTTCATGGACAAATCCTCCGTTCGTGCATATTCAAAAATATGCTAACGAAGCGAGATTTATTCCACAACCTCATACATTTCGGCTGCTTCTGCCTTTCTGACTGATTCCGCAACCGAAACAACGCGGAATTTGGTTATGCGAGTTCCGTAATGAACCTCGATAACGTCGCCGATCTTAACGTCGTAAGAGGGCTTAACGGCTTTGCCGTTAACGAAAACGAGGTTATCGCCGCACGCCTCGTTTGCAACGGTGCGGCGCTTGATAATACGCGAAACCTTAAGATATTTATCTAATCTCATTAATATATTTCCTTCGGGGAGAACAAGGCAGGGGTTAAGCCCTGCCTTGCAAAATCGGTAATCTTATTTGTTAACAGCTTCCTTAAGATCCTTACCTGCAACGAAAGCGGGGGTCTTGGATGCGGGGATGGTGATGGTTTCTTTGGTCTTGGGGTTACGGCCGACTCTTTCAGCTCTTTCCTTAACCTTGAAAGAACCGAAGCCTGCGATCTGAACCTTACCGCCGGTAGCGAGTTCGGTTTCGATAGCATTGAACATTGCGTTAACAGCTGCTTCAGCATCCTTCTTCTTGAGGTTTGCGTTATTTGCTACAAATTCTACGAGAGTGGACTTGTTCATGAGTAATTCCTTTCAAAATGAAAATTATTAGTGAAATTATTATATCACCATTTTTCCCCATTCGCAAGGGTTTTTTGCATTTTTTAGGGCAATAATGGCGTTTTTATGCAATATTATAGCTGTTTTTGCTTACTTTTTTGCCAAAATTCTTCTTTTTCCTCGCGAGTTGCGGAAGAAAGCGTCTTTCCTTCGGCATTGCAAATCGCTTCGACGCGCTCGAATCTTGCCAAAAATTTCTCGTTTGCGTTATAAAGTGCCCGTTCGGCATCAACACCCGCAAGGCGCGCGGCGTTCACAACGGCGAGCAAAAGGTCGCCGAATTCCTCTTCGGTTGCCGCCTTATCGCCCGAGGCGTAAGCCTCGCTTGCTTCTTTTGCTTCCTCGAAAACCTTTTGCATAGCTTCTTCGGAATCATCGAAATCAAAGCCCATCTTACGCGCCTTTTTGCCGAGCTTGTCGGCACGCATAAGCGCGGGCATGGCAGGCGAAACAGAGCGAAGAACCTCGGTATCGCTCTTTTGGTGCTTGGTCTCGCGCTTTATAGAATCCCAATTTGCCAAGACGTTTTCGGTTCCGCTAACAGTTACGTCGCCAAAAACGTGAGGGTGGCGCACGATAAGCTTTTTGCAGATATCCGTGCAGACCTCCGAAATGCCGAATCTGCCCTCATCCTCTGCAATATCGGCATGGAAAACAACCTGAAGCAAAACGTCGCCAAGCTCCTCGCGAAGCATTTCGGCATCGTCCTTGTCGATTCCCTCGATAAGCTCATAGGTCTCTTCAAGAAGATCGCGGCGAATGCTTTTGTGTGTTTGCTCGGCATCCCAAGGGCAACCGCCGGGAGCGCGAAGTATTTTTATAACGGCAACGAGATCATCGAAGCCGTATTCGGTTTTATTTAAAAGCTCTTGTTTTGTCATATTATTCCTCATCGCTCTTTTGCGAAGCCTTTAGCAGCTTGTGCTTTATCAAAAGATCGGCAATTCTGTTTCCGCAGGGAAGCAAGCGAACCTCATCCTCCTTGATCGCCTTAAGCGCCAAAATCGACGCCGCATAGGCGATAACGAGTGCAATGCCCGATGCAAGCAGAATAAAGAACGAAGCCGCGCGGGTGTAAAGCGAGCCCCCTACAAGCATTGTCCAAAGCACCTGCGCGCTCTTATAAACAACGTATGTAACGGCGGCGGATATAACACCGCAAACGACCGGTCTTGCAAACATACCCACAAGCTTCAAACGAATACCGCAACATTTTCTTAAAAACCAAATATCAGCAAGCATAACTATCAAATAGCAGATAAGCGAGCTCATTGGTGCGCCCTGAATGCCGAGAGGGCTGTAAAGAAGGGCGATTTCGGAGCCGATAAGTATAACTATGCCGGCAAGCACCGAAATAAAGGGCAGGTGCGGTCTGCCGTATGCGTTCAAAAGCGAGTTGCAGGTTGAAACTATTGAAATAAAGAACACCGCAAACGCAAGTATGCAAAGCGAGACAGAGGCGGCATCAAGCGGCAAAAGTTCGCTTCCGTTTGCCATGGTTAACGGAGTTGACCACTTATTTGCACCGTAAAGCAAGGAAATGCAGGATTTGCCCGTTACGAGCAGAAACGCGCCGCAGGGAACGGCGATAATGCCCGAAATTCTTATCGCCTGCGCGGTAAGCTTAGATGCAAGCTTTTTCTTTTTAACGGCGAGCGCACCCGAAACGGCGGGCAGAATGCTGGTTGCTATCGGGAAAACGAGGGTTGCGGGCAATAGGTCGTAGATAGGAACCGAAAGCCCTGTATATGCCGAATAGAGCGTTTGTGCGGTTTCGTTGCTTTCGCCCGAGGAAACAAGGCAGTTAACGATGATAAGCGTATCGAGAAACTGCGAAAAATAAAGCGCCGCGGCGGTTAATGTTACGGGAAGCGCAACGAGCACTATAAGCTTTAAAAGCGTTTTGTTGCTTCTTACCGTTTGATCGCTATCGTTCGGCAGGCACTTTTTAGAGAATTTGCGATAAATAACGATAAAAATCGTTGCAAACAGCGTTCCGACCGAAACACCGCTTATCGCACACGCCGCCTGAACCGCAACCGAAGCACCCATAGAATCGGCAACCATTACCGCGCCGAGACCTACCGTTAGCTTAAAGAACGCCTCGATAAACTGCGAAATCGCAGTCGGATACATATTGTGAAGCCCCTGAAAATAGCCGCGAACCGAGGCACAAATGCAAATAAAAAACAGCGAGGGCGCGATAACGCGCATTGCGAGCGCGCTTTCGGCGTGGCCCGTAAATTCGGCAACGGCAGGCGCAAAGGCAATAAGCAGCACCATAAACACAAAGCCGATTATGCCGAAAACTATCGAAGCGAGGAAGGAAATGCGCTTTGCCTCCAAGCCTCTTCCCTTTTCGTTGCTTGCGGCAACCATTTTGCTTACCGCAACCGGCAAGCCGCTGGTGCTTAGCATGAAAAGCATTGCATAAATAGAATAAGCGGCGGTGAAAACACCGATATTCTCGCCGAGAATATTGGTTAGCGGTATTTTAAAAACAACGCCGATTATTTTAACGGCAAAGCTTGCTACGGTTAAAATAACCGCCTCGCGCAAGAAGCTTTTGCCTTTTTTTACTTCCTGACTCATTTCTTCTACATAAACTCCCTAAGAAGCGAATTTTCGGGAACGTAGTCGTCGGTTATGGACTCGGCAGGCTCGAGAATGGATATAAGCCTTAATGCCGATTCGTAATGCTCGCTTTCGGGCTGAACGGTTTTTAAAAGCCTTACGGCATCGTCGTTAAGGATCGAGCGCTCATAAACGAAAAAGGTGTTGATTGTAACGTCGGCATATTTCTTGAACGGCTCGATGGAGGCATATTCGTTGCTTTTTACGTTATCCCAAAGATTATAGGTCTCTTCGGCATCGGCGTTGCGATGGCGCGAATCGCGCACGAGGCGGCGAACAAAGCGGCAATCGGCTCCGTCGCCCGCAGATGCATAAAGATAAATTCTGTATATTGCGCTTTCTGGAGGCGCAACGGCAAACAGCTCGGGAGAAAGCGCATGAAGACCCTCGATAAGCACAACGTCGTCATCGCCGAGCTTTATGCGGCGGTAATCGTCGGTTCTCGATTCGGTTTTGAAATCGAACATGGGTATCTTGGCTTCTCTGCCCGCGATAAGATCGCCGAGCGATTCTCTTATAAGATCAACGCGCAGGCTGTTTATCGATTCGATATCTCTTGTTCCGTCGGGAAGATAAACGCTTTCATCGTGGTTACGGTAATAATCATCAAGCGAAACCGTATGGGCAACTCTGCCCGAAGCGGTTATAAGCTCGGAAAGCTTTCGCGTTGTGGTGGTCTTGCCGGCGCAAGAGCCGCCCGCGATAAGAATAACCTTTATCTCGCGGTCGCCGCAGATGCGGTTTGTTATTTCCGAAAGCGTTTTTTCATAGGAAAACTCATCTTTTTTTATCATTTCGTTGATAGTTGGGTTCAAACTGTTTCTTCCTTTCTGTTGAAAAAGGCAAACGCCTCGTCCTCGCCGATTCCCTTTTCTTCACGAAGATATTCAAAGGGATATTTGGGATATGCATGGCGCAATATCTCGCTTCGCGAGGGGCTGACAAGCTTGGTTATAGAGCCCGCTCCGCAGGCGAAAACCGTGGAGTGCTCTTCCATCATTATAACGTTATAAAGATTCTCTTTTCCGCAAACCGAATAGCCCGTATTTTCCGCGTTGCCGACGGTGTTCTTTTGGCGATAAAGATAATAGGGGCTTAACCCGGCTTCTTTCAGGCGTTTTCTTGCATAGGCAACGCTGTTGCGCGCAAATTCACCCTCGGGATCGTAATAGCCGTCTTCGGTGAACCTTATGGTCGCCGCGTTTTTGATAGAAAGCGTGTGAACGGTAATATTCTGAAAACCGAGATCGATAACGTCATCAAGGCTTTTCGCAAAGCTTTCAGCGCTGTCGCCCGGAAGCGCGGCGATAAGATCGGCATTCAGAGTATCAAACCCGAACGCAAAAGCCTCCTCCGCCGCCTTGAAGAACTGCGCCGAAGAATGCTTTCTGCCGATGCGCTCGAGAACGGCATCGTTGGTTGTTTGAGGGTTGATGCTCATGCGCTTAACGCCGTTTGCTTTAACGGCGGCAAGCTTTGCCTTATTTAAGGTATCGGGGCGTCCTCCCTCGAAGGTGTATTCTGTGTTTTCGCTGATTTCAATATTTTTGGAAATACAGCCGAGCAGACGGTTGATCCGGTCGGGCTCTAATATCGAGGGCGTTCCTCCGCCGATATAAATTGCGCGAACGCGCATTCCCAACCGCCTTATAAGCTCGCCCGTCGCGGCGATATCGCGCATTAGCTTTTCGAGATAATCGGGAATAAGCGCAAACAGCTTTGCGTTGCTGTATGAAACGAAAGAGCAATAATCGCATCTTGTGGGGCAAAACGGTATCGAAACGTAAAGACCGCAATCGTTGGGCTTGATATCGGCAAGCATTTTTTGCTGAACGAGCGCGGTTTCAACCGAAAGATCGGCTTTTTCAAACGAAACGTCATAGTCCCTTTCAAAAAGCCCCATTACCTGCTCGGCGGAATAGCCGCGATCGAGATAATATTTTGCTCTTTTAACCGGGCGCAGACCCGTTATATAGCCCCAAGGCAAGCCGAAGCCGAAAAGCCTTCTGCCCGCCTCGAGAAAGGCTTTTCCGAGCGCGTTCATAGCATAGAAATCGTCGTTCATCGGAATGGTCGGCTCATAGCCGCCGCTCCATTCCGCCTCCGCAAAGGCAGAGCCCGAGGCAAGCCTTACCTTTGAATAAAAGATATGGTTTTGCGCATCGGTCTCTTCAAGCAGAAAATAGGCGAAGTTCTCGCCAGAATCGTCGGCACGGAATTTTTCACCGGGAAAATAAAGCAAGGCAAGCGTTTGGAAATAATAATCGTTTAAATAAGGGGTTCTGTTATCTATTTCGAGCTTCATTTCTCATTTCCCGTGTATCTATTATAACGTTGATAGGGCCATCGTTATGCACCGAAATATCCATATGTGCGCCGAAAACGCCGGTTACCGTCGGCAAGATCTTGCCAACCTCCTCTGCGAGAGCATCAAACATTTTCTTGCCCTCTTCATATTTTGCGGCGTGGGTGCAATCGGGGCGGAAGCCGCGGTTCACTCTGCCCGCGAGGACAAAGTTGGAAATAAGCATAACGCTTCCGTCGACAGCCTTTGCATCAAGCGAAAGCTTGCCCGCCTCATCGATGAAAACGCGCAGACCCTGAATTTTGTTTGCCATTTTTTTAAGGTCTTCATCGGTATCGTCATCAAAAACGCCGATATAGGCAACCAGACCCTTTTCTATTCGCGAGACTACCTCGCCGTCAACAACGCATTCGGCACTGTGAACACGCTGAACAACTGCTCTCATAAGCTACCTCTTGATACTTCGCGGACGTTCTTAATACGGTGAAGACCGCCGATTATATTCTTTAAATGGTCGACACCGCTGCATTTGATTCCAACGGTTATAAGCATATCGCCATCGTTTTCGCGCGTTGAGATAGAGGTTACGGCAACCTTCATATCGTTTAACGCAAGCGTTATATCGGCAATAAGATGCGGCGAATAAACGGCGTAAATGCTAAGCACCGCTTCGAAGCTTCCGAATCTGCCGTTATCGATCTTTTCCGACCAAGAAGCAACGACCCAGCGGTCCTTATCGGTTTCCTTGCTGAGACCGAGCTGTGCGTTGGGACAATCGTATTTATGAATAGAAACACCGTAGCCTCTGGTTATATAGCCAATAATGTTATCGCCCGGCAGAGGATTACAGCATTTTGCAAACTTAACGGTACAGCCCTCGACACTGTCGACGATAACGCTTTCGGCGTTGGAGCGAGAGCTTCTTTCATAGCGCGAGGGTGCGCTCGGCTCGATTACGGGAACAACGGGCGTTTCTGCCTGAGGTGCAACAACGCGCATGAATTCCTCGCGCAGCTTTACCGCAATTTTCGAAACCGAAAGACCGCCATAGCCGATATTGTTGAAAAGATCGTCAACGTCGGGCAGAGAAAGGCGGTTTGCAAGGTTACGCATAACCTCGTTCTTCTGTGATTCGGTATATTGCTTGCCGAATCTTTTAATTTCGCGCTCGAGTTCGGTTTTTCCGACGGCAATGTTCTCGGAGCGCATTTCTTTTTTGAAATATTGCCTTATTTTGTTTCTTGCCTCGCCCGAGCGAACTATCTTAAGCCAATCGCGGCTGGGACCCTTCGAGGAGGCGCTGGTGAGAACCTCGACGATCTGGCCCGTTTCGAGAATTGTATCGATGGGAACGATGTTGCCGTTGACCTTTGCGCCGACCATCTTATTGCCGACGGCAGAGTGAATGGCATAGGCAAAATCGATCGGGGTGCTTTCGTTGGGAAGGTTTACAACGTCGCCCTTGGGAGTGAAGACGAATATTTCGTCTTCGAAAAGGTCGATCTTAAGCGGGCGGAAGAATTCATCGGGATCGTCGGTATCCTTTTCGGTTTCGAGAAGGGTTCTGATCCACTGAAGCTTAGCGTCTATATCCTGCTTTGCCTGCTCGCCCGATTTATATTTCCAATGTGCCGCAAGACCGTATTCCGCAACACGGTGCATCTCCCAGGTTCTGATCTGAACCTCGAAGGGAATGCCCTCGGTTCCGATAACGGTTGTGTGAAGCGAGCGGTACATATTGGGCTTGGGGGTAGAGATATAATCTTTGAATCTGCCGGGAATCGAGTTGAACTGCTCGTGGATTATACCGAGCGCCGTATAGCAATCAAGCTCGGTATCGACGATAATGCGAACGGCATAAAAATCATAGATCTCATCGAACTTTTTGCTTTGGTTATACATCTTTTTATAGATGCTGTAAATCGTTTTAACTCTGCCCGAAAGAGTAAATTTAACGTTATAGGAGCGCAGGCATTCCTTAACCTTTTCGGTGGCGTGGTCGAGAAAGTCTTTATTCTCGCCATAGCGCTTGTTTATATCCTCGTAAACCTCGTTATAGCCTATCGGATCGAGATACAAAAGTGCAAGCGTTTCGAGTTCTTGCTTTATCTTTTGAATACCCAAGCGGTGAGCAAGCGGCGCATAAACGTGCATCGTTTCAAGCGCGATAGAACGCTGTTTTTCGGGACGGCGCACCGAAAGCGTGCGCATATTATGCAATCTATCGGCAAGCTTTATGAATATAACGCGAATATCCTTGCTCATTGCAAGGAACATTTTGCGCAAATTTTCTATGCTTTCATCCTGCTTGGTCTCGAAGGGAATATGAACAAGCTTGGTAACGCCATCGACGATCTCGGCAACGTTAGAGCCGAATTCTTTTTTTATGACCGCAAGGTCGATCTTATCGGCGCAATCCTCAACAGTATCATGCAAAAAGGCCGCACAGACAGAATCGGTGTCAAGCTGAAGATCGAGAACGATCTCTGCCACCGAAAGCGGATGAATTATATAATCCTCGCCCGAAATTCGCTTTTGGCCCTCGTGGAGCTTTTCGGCATATTCATAGGCTTTATAAATTTTATCATAATCATAGCTGCCGGCGCTTTTAATTCGCGCAAGCAGGTCTTCAGCCTGTTTCAGCATTTTGGGTTTTCCTTTTGTTTATTTTTTGGCGCTGCGAACCGACCTTAACAACGGCGATTCATCGATGTTGATCTTGCCCGCCGCGGGATTCAGCTTAATGAACGCCGAAATGCCTCCAGCGCGGTAGGTTAGCGTTATAAGCTTTTGCTCGCAAAGCACTTCGAGAATAACCTTAAGCTTAACGAGCGAAACGTTCATTTCATATTCTTCGTTAAGCGTTCGGCAAACCGAAACGAGCGAGATCTTCTCGCCCTCGTGGCCGCTTTCGCGGCGAATATAGCGGAATATATTTCTGAAATCGGAAAGATCGGGAATATCCTTTTCGCAATCGGAATATCCCGTGCCCGAAACAAGAAGCGAATACTTTCGGTCGCAATCGTCAATAATGCTTGCCGCCGATTCTGCCGGGCGAAGCGCCTTAACAAACATTTGAGGCGTGCGCATGCCCATATATTCGTTCATATCAACGGTAAATGCGATATCGCAAACGTCGCCTTCGCCATAGGGAAAGCTGTCGAATGCAGTGCCGAAGCTTACCGCGTTTATGGATTGAGTTTTTCCGTTTTCGGTGCCGACGGCACGGAAGCGGATATGCTTGCCCTGAGAAAGCGGAACGATATCTCGAAGCTCAACGTTTTTCATAACCAAAACGGGCTGGGGGTTCGAAAGCCCGAACGGCTCAAGACGAAGCATTTCATCAATACCCTTTTCGTCAAGATCGGCGAAGGAAGCCTCACATTCGATTTCTATCGGAAATGCATCGTCGCTCTTTATAAGAAGCGGTGCGGCATATTCGTTAAGCTGTTTGCGGAATTCATCGATTTTCGATCTTTCAATGGAAAGACCTGCCGCAAGCTCATGACCGCCGTATTCGGTTAACAGATCGCCGCAAGCAGAAAGCGCATCCATAAGCGAAAAGCCCTTTATGCTTCTGCCCGAGCCCTTTGCGATATCGCCGTCAAGCGAGAAAAGAATGCAGGGGCGCGAATATCTTTCGGCGATCTTCGAGGCAACCACCCCGATAACGCCCTGATGCCAACCGTCATAGGCAAGAACGAGAAAACGGTCGTCGCTGCCCGAGCTGTTAATAAGCTCAACAGCCTGCTCGTATATCTTCTGCTCGGTTGCCTGGCGAAGCTTGTTTATCTCGCAAAGCTCTTCGGCAATAACGTCGGCCTCGGCTTCGTCGCGGGTTAAAAGAAGCTCGACCGCGCGCGAGGCGCAGGCGATTCTGCCCGCCGCATTAATTCGCGGTGCGAGCACGTAACCAACGGTTGCAGAGGTTATCTTTTTGGCAATTTTGCCGTATTTAACTATACCCGCACGGCGCATCAGCGCAACGAGGCCATAGTTGTCGGTTGAAGCAAGGCGCTTTAAGCCCTCGCCTGTTATTCGGCGGTTTTCATCGATTATCGGCATAACGTCGGCAACCGTGCCAACCGCAATAATATCCGAATAAAGCTCAAGTATTTTTTCGGTGTTGCCCTCAAGCGCGCAAAGCAGCTTGAATACAACGCCGACACCCGCAAGATTGCGGAAGGGATAGGCGCTGTCTTCGCGGTGGGGATTTACCACAGCGGTTGCCGAGGGAAGCGTTTCGCGGCAGGAATGGTGGTCGGTTATTACCATGTCGATGCCGATGCTTTTGGCATATTCAGCCTCGGCAACGGCGGTAACGCCGGTATCGACCGTTATTATAAGGTCGACCCTACCCTTCATTTTCTCGATAACGGGCAAGCTTAAACCATAGCCCTCGGAAATGCGCTCGGGAATGAAATATTCACATTCCAAGCCGCGCGAGCGCAGATAAAGATAAAGCAAGACCGTGCTGGTAACGCCGTCGACGTCATAGTCGCCGTAGATACAAACCCTTTGCTTTTTCTCTATTGCCTCTTCAATACGCGAAACAGCCTTATCCATATCCTTTAAAAGAAAAGGATCGTAGAGGGGCATGGAATCCTTATTGATAAAGCTTTCGATATCGCTTTTTTCGAATAAACCGCGATTTGCAAGCAAGCGTGCCGTTAAAGGACGCAAGCCGCATTCGCGCGCGATGGAAGCGCAAGCCGCCTCATCTATCTCGCGGAACTGCCATTCTCGGTTATTCATAAGCTCACCCCTTGTTTTAAAATTTACTGTTCTTGTGTTTGTGCTTCGGTTGCTTCGATAGTGAAATTGATTTTATAATCTGTGTTTTGAACGTAAACAGTTGAAGCGTTATCACCGAGCGAAACCTTTATGGAAGCGGTATAGCTTCCGTCGGGCTCAACGGTAACGTTATCGAAATCGGCAACCGCGGTTACGGCGCTCGGGTCGATAAGCTCGAAAGCTTCGCGCGGGCCGATAACCTTCACCGAAATGCCGCTGTTTATTTTATAATCAACGCCCTCGGGCAAATTGATAATGCTGATAGCCTCTTTGGTTATATGATATGAACGAACCGACATTTCGGGCAGAGTTACCTTAACGTCTATCTTCGAATTGCCGCTTTCGTTAGAAAGCCCCTTGGGAAGCATCGGGCTTATGGCAAACTCAAATTCCTTTGAGCCTTCAACCGTTGTTTCGTCGATTTCTAAAACGAGCTCGGTGAACGAAGCGACAGCGCTCGGAGTTCCCGAAACGGTTATTGAGGAATGCGAGAGCGAAACCGAAACCTGCGAAGGATCGAACACTCCGCCGACGAACATTACTCTTACGGGAACGGTTTTTTGTTTTTTAACCGAAACCGAAACGTAGGCTGTTGTATCGGAAACCGAAATATAGGGATTATCTATAACGTTTCCGTTCTTATCGCGAAGCTCGATCGCACCGTAACCGTAAATATTATCGCTTACGGTGTGGCCGTCGAGATCGAAACGAACGTACGCACCCTCGATTTTTTCGAGCTCGGATTTAGGGCCCGAAACAAGCACGGAAAGCGGATTGGGTGTTGCCTCAACAGAGGTTACACCGTCGGTCATTATGTAGCCGTCGCCCGTTTCGACCGAAACCGAAAGCAGATCGTTTCGCTGAGTGAATTCATCAACGAAAACCGTTACGGTTGCAGAGGACTGCGAAACTATTTCGATTCCGTTGGGCGAGAACACAACTATATTAAGCGTTTGCTCGCCTGCGCGGTCTGCCATCGAAAGATCGACAACCGCCTTGAAATCGGAAGAATCAAGCTCGTTAAGCTCGCTTCTTTTTCCCTTTGCAACAACCGTTATCGAAGAAAAGCTCTGCTCCTCCAAAAGCGTAAAGCCCTTTTCGCTTGCAAGCGCTTCTGCGCCCTCAAGCGTTATTTCAACGCCGTCAAAGGTGCGCTCGAACAGGGTGCTGTCATAGCCGATGGCATAAAGCCAAAGCAGCAGCGCGCCGATAAGAGCGCCGATAAGGCCGAATATTTTTCCCAAGCGGGTCATTTTCCCCTTGCGGAGCGATGCGTTTGAAGAATTACTTGCGCTCATCCTTTTTATCGCCGCCCTTTCCGAAGAATTTGCCCTTCATTCTGCCTGCGATATTCTTATCGTCGCCGATGAGAAGCGGAGTCAGATATTCTTCAAGTGTTTGTCGGGTAAATCCGCGCTTAAGCACGCCGTCGACAACAACCGAGATCGTGCCCGTTTCTTCCGAAACGACCAACACGACGGCATCGCTGTTTTCGCTCATTCCGATAGCGGCGCGGTGGCGGGTTCCAAGCTCTTTAACGATTTCGTTATTGGTGGAAAGCGGAAGGAAGCAGCCCGCCGCGTGAACTCTGCCCTGACGGATAATGACCGCACCGTCGTGAAGCGGAGCCTTGTTCCAGAAAATATTGCCGAGCAGGAACGAAGAGGTTACGGCATCGATGATGGTGCCGGTTCTGATATGATCGCCGAGCTTAGTGGAGCGCTCGAAAACGATAAGTGCGCCGGTTTTGCTTGCCGAAAGCGATTCGGCGGCAACGCATATCTCGCCGATAGCCGAGCGAATGGTTGCGGCGGTGTCGCTGTCGAGCTTACCTCTGAAATTCTTGAGCGATTCGCCGCCCACCTTTTCAAGAAGGCTTCGAAGCTCGGGCTGGAAAACTATGATTATCGCAATCAGACCGATCGAGAACAGATTTGTGAGAATAAAATTCAGCGCACGCATTTCAAGCAGTTCGCTAAGCAACAAAACGGCAACGAGAAGCACAAGGCCCACAAGCAGCTTGCCTGCACGGCGGTCGCGAACGAACTTAAAGGTCCAATAGAACAAAAGCGCGACCAACAGAATGTCGATAATATCGATTACTCCGATGCCGACAAACTGATTCCCGACATATTCAAAATAATCAAGGATCTCGTTCATTTTCCGTTCTCCTTTCGGTGAATCGTTTTAATAAAATATTTTACCACACGCTATCTGCCGTTGTCAAGGAGACAGCGGTTCTCTATTCGAAAAATTCTCTGTTTTTAAGCAATTCTGCGATCGCCGCGCCGCGATGGCTGACCGAATTCTTTTCGACAGAGTCCATTTCGGCAAAGGTTTTGTTAAGCGGCGGATAATAAAACACGGGATCGTAGCCGAAGGTTCCCTCTCCGCGAAGCTCGTTTATTATCTCGCCGACGCTTTCGCCGCGAACGAAAATATGCTCGCCGTCGGGACGGCACACGCAAATACAGCAAACGAAGCGCGCGGTTTTCGCCTCGTCGGGACGAAGCGAAAGCTCATAAAGAAGCTTATCGATATTCTCGCGGTCGGTTGCGTTTTCGCCCGCATAGCGCGCCGAATAAACGCCGGGCGCGTTGCTGAGGCAATCGACTATCAAGCCGCTGTCGTCGGCTATTGAGATCATTCCCGAAAAATCGCAAATCGTTTTTGCCTTTATATATGCGTTGCCCTCAAAGCTGTCGGCATCCTCAACGATATCGCCCGAAAAGCCTATTTCGGAAAGCGAAACGATCTCGGCACCGACGTTAAGCTGTGCAAAACAGCTTTTAAACTCGGAAAGCTTATGTGCATTGTTCGTTGCAAGAACTATCTTCATTATTTTTCCTCTTCAAAGAACGCGTTGATAAATTCCTTTGCATCGAAGGGGCGCAGATCGTCAATACCCTCGCCGACACCGATGAACTTAACGGGAATGCCGAGCTCACGGCGTATAGCAAGCACTATGCCGCCCTTTGCAGTGCCGTCAAGCTTGGTGAGAACAAGGCCGGTTATATCAGCCGCCTTGCCGAATTCCTTTGCCTGAATAAGCGCGTTTTGGCCGGTCGATGCATCAAGCACAAGCAAGGTCTCGCGCGTTGCGTTGGGCGCTTCGCGGTCGATAACGCGGTTTATTTTCGCAAGCTCGTCGATAAGGTTTTTCTTATTATGCAGTCTGCCTGCGGTATCAACGATAAGAACGTTGGTATCAGCCTTTTTTGCGGCGGCAACCGCATCGAAAACAACTGCGGCGGGGTCGGCGCCCTCGTTCTGACGAATTATCGGAACGTTGCAACGGTCTGCCCAAACCGCAAGCTGCTCTGCGGCGGCGGCACGGAAGGTATCTGCCGCGGCGAGCATAACGTTTTTGCCGCTTTCCTTAAGACAATGCGATATCTTTCCGATAGAAGTTGTTTTACCGACGCCGTTAACGCCGATAACAAGAATTATCGAAAGATCGTTTCCGAGGCTTAGATTCTCGCCGTCGCCGACCGCTTCGGTGAGAATTTCACGGAATTCGGCGCGCGCAAGCTCGGTTTCTTTTATCTTTTTTTCTTTAAGACGCGATTTAAGCTCGTTAACGAGATAATCCGAGGTCTCAACGCCGACGTCTGCCATTATAAGCAGATCGCAAAGCTCCTCAAAAAAGTCGTCGTCGACCTTATCATAGGAAGAAAACAGATCGTTAACCGGCTTTAAAAGCGCATCCTTGGTCTTTTTAAGACCGTTTTTAAGTTTATCAAAAAAGCTCATAAAGAGTTGCTCCTTGAAAATTTATGCTCCGAATTTATTCGGCGTATTCTTTAATAATATCATCCAGCTTCGCCATGTTCAGCTTCATATAATCGGAAATACCCTTCTGACGCATGGTTATGCCATAAATGGTGTCCGCTCGCTCCATGGTTCCGCGGCGGTGAGTTATAAGTATATACTGCGTTTTATCGCTGTTACGGCGAACGTAGGAAGCAAGCTTAACGATGTTAACGTCGTCAAGCGCGCTCTCGATCTCGTCGAACACGCAGAAGGGCGAGGGGTTAACCTTTTGAAGCGCAAGATAAAGCGAAATCGCCGCAAACGATTGCTCGCCGCCCGAAAGAAGCGAAATACTGCGAACACTCTTGCCCGGCACCTTCAAAACGATATCTATGCCGCATTCAAGCGGAAGCAACGGGTCGGTAAGCTCGGCTCTTGCACTGCCGCCTCCGAAAAGCTCGGTGAACACCGCGTTGAACTCGGTGTTTATCTTCTCGAAGCATTCAAGGAAGGTCTCCTTCATGCCGGAAGCGAGCTTGGCGATGGTTCTGTCGAGGCTTGCACGGGTCTTGTTAAGGTCCTCGGTCTGCTCGGTGAGGAAATCGAAGCGTTCCTTGGTAACGCGGTATTCCTCAACGGCGTTAACGTTGATAACGCCCATAGAGCGAATTTTTGCCTTGAGCGAAGCAAGGCGCGAGGGTGCCTTATCCATGCTTTCCTTGGGAAGACGGAATTTAACGGCATCGGAATAGGTTAGCTCATATTCATCCCAAAGCTTGCCCGTTACCGTATCGAACTCGGTGTTGACCGAGGTGCACTTCATTTCGGCTTCGGTAACGTTGCGGAACGCCTCTTCCTTTGCCGAAGCAACCGTTTTCTGTTTAGAGCGCATTTCAACAAGCTCTTTTTCCTTTTCTTCTCTGCCTGCGATAAGGTCACTTAAGCGCTTTTCGCAGCTTGCTATAACCGAATCGCACTCGGCACATTCGGCGTTAAGCTTGCCCATTTCGGCAATACGCTCGCGTATTACCGATTCGGATTTTTCTATCGAGGTGTTGCCGATGGTTATTCTTGCCGCAAGCTCGGTTTCGCGGCGGGCGGAAATAGCCAATCTTTCGCCCGCAACCGAAAGCTCGTTGTTTGCCGCATAAAGCTCCATGCGCTTTTCGTTAACGGCATTGAACGCCGATTCTTCTTCTTTTTTAAGTTCTTCGGCTTTTTTGATGGCGCTGTCGCGCACAGCCGATGCATTCGCAATGGCGGAAGCGATATTCTCCGCCTCAACGGCGATGCTTTCAAGCTCGGCTTCAAGCTGTTTTAACAGCTCGCCGCCCGACGAAAGCGATGCTATTCGCTCGCCCTCCTCGGTTGCTCTTACCGAAAGCGAATCTTTGCTTGCGCTGTATGCGGCGCGCGAGGTGTTTGCCGAAGCAAGCGTTTCGCGAAGCGAATCGAGCTGTTCATCTGCTTGGTTGCATTTTTCGCTCAGCTCTTCTCTTTCGGATTCAAGCTTTGCGATCTTCTGCTCGCGCTCTTTTATCTGTTCGCCGAGGCGTTCGATATCCATTGCGCGCGTAAATACGCCGACCTTAACCGCCGAAGAACCGCCGGTATAACTGCCGCCCGCGTTTATGACCTGACCGTCGAGCGTTACTATTTTTATCTTGAAGCCGCTTTTTCTTGCAATAGCGGAAGCGGAATCGATATTGTCGGCGATAACGGTTCTGCCGAGCAGATCGTTAACGACGCCCTCGAACCTTTTATCGAATTTTGCGAGCTCGGAGGCAATTCCGATATAGCCCTTCATATCCTTTATCGCCGAAACGTCGCTTTTTCTGCCCGCAACGCTTTCGAGCGGAAGGAAGGTTGCTCTGCCGAGCTTATTTTCTTTAAGATAACGAATGCAAGCCTTTGCATCCGATTCTTTATCAACAACGATAAACTGAACCGCAGAAGCAAGCGCGGTCTCAAGCGCGATAACGTATTCACCGTCGGAAGAAATAATATTCGAAACGGTTCCGTAAAGACCTATCTTTTCGCTTCCGTTACGGATAATACCCTTGTTGCAATCGTTTATAACGCGCTTTACGCTTTCGGAATAGCCCTCTAAAAGCTGTTCAAGGCGGGTTAACTGATCGCGGCGCTGTTCATCGCCCGAAATTGCGATTTTTTCGGCGGTTATCGCATCGCCCTTTTCGCGAAGCGAATTAAGCAGGCTTGCGCGCTCGTAATCGAGCTTTATTATTGCGTTTTCCGTTTCTTTTATAAGCTTTTCGGCTTTATCGAGCGCCTCGCAAACACCGTTCAGCTCGGCTTCGAGCGAAGCCATTCTTTCGTTCGCCTCTGCCAATCTGCCCGAATTTTCGGCGGCGCTTCTGCGCTCCGCCTCAAGCGAAGCTTTGCAAGCCGCCTCGCGTGCGGAAAATGCGCTTTTTTCGTTGTTCAAAACGTCAAGCGCGGTTTGCGCGGTCTTGCTTTCGTTTTCGGCATCGGAAAAGGCGTTTCTTGCCGTTTCATAGCGGGTTTCGGCATCGCGCGCGCCGCTTTCGGCAGAAGCCAATCTTTGCTCGGCCTCTTCCTTTTGCGATTGGAATATAGCCGATTGCTTTTCCGCCTCGTTTTTCTCGGCAACCGCAGTTTCTATCGAAAGCTTGGCATCGGAAACTGCCTCTTCGGCGTGGGCGATATCGTTTTCGCAAACCGCTTTTCTGCCCTCTGCCTCACCCTTTTTGTGAACCGCCTCGGTCTTTTCGCGCTCGCATTCGCTCATAATGCGCGAAAATTCATAGCTTTCGTTCAATATGCGGTCGGTCGCCTCGTCGCAGGCGGCAACCTCACGCTCGGCCGCCTCAAGCGTCAGCTTGGCGGAAGCGAGCTCGGTTTCGCATTCAACGCGGCGTGCGCGAAGATAATCGAGCCTGTCGAGCCAAAGAGTTATCTCTATGCCCTTCTTTTCCTCGCTTAAAACAAGATATTGCTTTGCATTCTCTGCCTCTTTTGCAAGCGGGCCGATGCGCGAGGAGATCTCGGAAAGAATATCGTTAACGCGAACGAGGTTCGCCTCGGTATCGCGAAGCTTTCTTTCTGCCTCTAACTTTTTATAGCGTATTTTGGAAATACCCGCGGCTTCTTCGAAGAT
>JAFSGD010000022.1 GCA_017434845.1 Clostridia bacterium | reverse complement strand
TTTTATTTTTTTTGAAAAAACAGCGAAAAGGTATTGACAAAATAGTTTACATATTGTAAACTTTAATTGGTTTACATGATGTAAAATTTCGTGAGGTGTTATTATGAACGATTATCAGATGGGCGTTGTTGAATCTAAATTTGCCGATATTATCTGGCAAAACGAGCCGATAAGCACGCCGACGCTGGTTAAGCTTTGCGAAGAAGCACTTAAATGGAAGAAAAGCACCACCTATACCGTTTTGAGACGACTTTGCGAAAAGGGGATTTTCGTTAACAACAAGGGCGAGGTGAGCTCGCTGATCTCAAAGCAGGAATTTTATTCGGCAAGAAGCGAAAGATTTATCGACGAGACCTTTAACGGATCGTTCCCTGCCTTTTTGGCGGCATTCACCGCAAAAAAGAAGCTTAGCTCCGAGGAGGTTAGAGAGCTTAGAAAAATGGTTGAAGAATATGAGGAGGAGCGAAAATGAGCGAGCTGTTTATAAAGCTTTTCAATATGAGCATAACGGCGGGCTGGATAGTTGTTGCCGTTTTGCTGCTTCGCCTGCTTTTTAAAAAGGCGCCCAAGGCATTCTCGGTCTTATTATGGGCGTTTGTGGGAATAAGGCTGTTGTTTCCCTTTTCGTTCGAAAGCATTTTCAGCATTATTCCGAGTTCTCAGACTCTGCCTGACGAGATTATTTATTCCGATGCGCCAACGATCGACAGCGGCATTCCGATAATAAATTCGGCGGTTAACCCGTTCATTTCACAAAGCCTCGCACCGAATGCCTACGACAGCGTTAATCCGTTGCAGGTTATAACCGAGGTTGCCGCATATATTTGGCTTATCGGAATTGCTGTTATGCTGATTTATGCTTTTATCAGCTATTTTAAAATAGCGCGAAGCGTTCGCGAGGCTTTGATGCTGAACGATAACGTTTATATCTGCGACCGCATCGACACTCCGTTTATACTCGGTATTTTCAAGCCGAGGATCTATCTTCCCTCTTATATCGATGAGAGCGATAAGACTTACGTTACCGCGCACGAGGCGGCGCACATTAAACGCAGAGATCATTGGTGGAAGCCGCTCGGTTATCTGCTTTTGACGGTTTATTGGTTCAACCCTATGATGTGGCCGGCATATATTCTGCTCTGCCGCGATATCGAGCTCGCAACCGACGAAAAGGTTATAAGCGATATGGGCATTGAGATAAAAAAGGAATATTCGGATGCACTAATTAATTGCAGTGTTAACCGAAAAAGCATTTCCGCCTGCCCGCTTGCTTTTGGAGAAAACGGTGTTAAAAGCAGAGTTAAAGCGGTTTTACATTACAAAAAGCCTGCTTTTTGGGTTATTATCGTTGCGGTTATTATCAGTCTTTGTGCCGCGGTTTGTCTGCTTACCGATCCCGAAGACGAGATTTCTCACGGAACCGTTTCTGACAGCGGCGAAGCTTTGGGAGACGGCGGCGAAGCACGGGTGGAATATTACGGAACCGTCATTGAGGTTAAGGATACCTACGTTTATATCGAGCCGTTTGAGTTCCGCGACAAATCAACCGGACCCGACCGCGTTTTTGTTTCGATAAGCGGCGACCTGAGCATTGATGCCGAGAACATTAAAATCGGCGACGAGCTGAAGATAATTTGCGACGGTGCAATGCGCGAAATTTATCCTCCCGAAATTAACAAGGTTTACGATATCGAGCTTTACCGGAGTCATGAGGAAAGCGAGCTGCCCGCGCAGACCGACCCTTATTCGTTTGTTGGCAGAGTTGTAAGGTTCGGGGCTTTCGGACCTGTTGTAAAGCCTCTGTCGGTTTCTTCGGCACCGAGCATTTCTTCATACGATTATGAGATAGAATTCGACGAAGACGTAAATATCGGCGAGCTGCTTTGGATAAAGCATGACGGAAACATTTGGAAAACCGACCCGCCTTATTTGAACAAATACACGGTCGAGCGATACGAGCATAAACCCGAGCATCAATTTCATAAAGCCGAATATATTAACGAGATTCGAGAAGACGGAACGTTATGCCATAAAAGGTATAAATATTGCAGTGAATGCAGTTACACCGAGTTTGGCGGTTTATTCGAATGCTATTACCGCAACGAAATTTGCGCGGGCGGTTGCGTTGACAGATTCTTCAACGTAAAGGTTTTGATCGAATCGGGAGATAATTACCGATATTACAGAAACGGAGCATTCTATTCATACGTGATCTGCGACGATTCGGGAAATATCGTACTTGAAGAAGCATTAAACGTCCCCATAAGCTTTCGCACTGTCGGTACGGTTAAAAATGCGTTGCTTTGTGTTAGCAAGGGCTCGGGCGCTTCGGTTTATACGACAAAAACTTATTACAGCAGATACAACAACACAATCTCGAAAGAATATTGTTTTGTTGTAGCCGATAGCGAAAAGTATATCGCCTATCTCGACGGCGAGACCGGTTATAAAAAGCTGGTTGTGAGAGACATTTTCGACGAAAACGGCTATTACAAGGAATTTTTATTCGATTTCAACTATTACGACACCCCTGTCGTTAACGCCTATTTCTTCAGCGGCGGCAAAAAACTGACCGTTACTTATTATTCGCAAGACGAAAACAAGCTTAAAACACAAACGGTTGATATTTGATATTTTGGGTAACAATAGCAAAGAGCTTTGTTACCCATTTTATTTTTTGTTAACGAAGACGAAAACGGCTTGACAGACAGCGGGATTTTGAATATAATAATGGTGTATAGAAATATCAAGGAGACTATCCAGTGATTTTACAGCTTGAACAGGCGAAGCTTTCTTTGGGTGAGCTTTGCGACGGAATAAAGGACCTTGGCGATTCGATCGGCTTTGAAAGCCTTAAAACCGAGGTTGAAGAGCTTGAAAACAAAACTGCCGAGGCAGGCTTTTGGGACAAGCCGCAGGAATCTCAGGTCGTTTTAAAGCAGTTAAAATTCAAAAAAGGCACGCTTGAACGCTATATTGCCCTGAAGCGCAGCTTTGACGACGTTGAAACGCTTATTGACATTGCCATCGAGGAAGACGACGAAAGCATCGTTGACGAGGTTCTTGCCGATCTTGAGGCGGTTAACAAGGAATATGAACGCCAAAAAATCGAGATACTTCTTTCGGGAGAATACGACGGAAGCAACGCCATCGTTTCGATCCACCCCGGCGCAGGCGGAACAGAGGCGCAGGATTGGGCACAGATGCTTTACAGAATGTATATGCACTATGCCGAGAAGAAGGGCTTTAAATTTAAGGTGCTTGATTATCTCGACGGCGACGAAGCGGGAATCAAAAGTGTTTCTTTCCTCGTTGAAGGCATTAACGCCTACGGTTATTTAAAAAGCGAATCGGGTGTTCACAGATTGGTTCGTGTTTCGCCCTTTGACTCGAGCGGACGCAGACATACTTCGTTTGCATCGGTTGAGGTTTTGCCCGAATTTAACGACGAGATAACTATTGAGATCAACGAAGCCGATCTTAAGATAGACGCTCACCGCGCAAGCGGAGCAGGCGGTCAGCACGTTAACAAGACCGACTCGGCTATAAGAATAACCCATATTCCTACCGGAATCGTTGTCGGATGTCAAACCGAGCGAAGCCAGGTTCAAAACCGCGAGACAGCGATGAAGATGCTTAAGAGTAAGCTTTTAGAGATCAAAGAGCGCGAGCATCTTGAAAGAGTTGAAGATATTACCGGCACTAAAATGAACATCGAATGGGGCAGCCAGATACGTTCTTACGTTTTCATGCCCTACACCCTTGTTAAGGACAATCGTACGGGCTGTGAGACCGGCAATATTCAAGCCGTTATGGACGGCGACCTTGATGAGTTTATCAACGAATACTTAAAACTTAATTGCAACAAATAAAAACGGAGGTTATCCACCATGAAAAAACTCAGACCGATCTTGGGCATTTCGCTTATAGTTCAATCGATCACTTTCTTCGTTCTTTTCCTTATCAACCTTGAAAAGAAAAAGAATCTTGCCAAGACCTTTGCGGCATTCAGCGCACTCGGCGGTGTTGCAGGCACAGCGTTGCTCGTTGCGGAATTCAGAGAGCGCAGAAAGCTTAAAGCCGCTGAGGAAGAAGATTACTATGATGAATTCCTCGATGATTTTGATGACCTCGACATCAGCGAAGACGATATTCTCTGCTCTTTTGAAGGCGCAAGCGAAGAATAATTTTAATATTTGAAATCACGGGGTGCTTCGGCACCCCGTTCAAATTGAAGGCGAAAAGCAAGGAGACTGTTATGGCAAAAGGCGCACTCTCGGTTGATACCGAGCATTTATTCCCTATTATCAAAAAATGGCTTTATTCCGAAAAAGATATTTTTATTCGCGAGGTCGTTTCGAACGCCTGCGATGCAATTACCAAGCACAAAAGGCTGATATCGCTTGGCGAAGCCGAGGACGATTCGACCGATTACAGAATCACGATCACCGCAAACAAGGATGAGCGCACGATTACCGTTAAGGACAACGGCATCGGCATGAACGCCGAAGAGGTCGAGCGCTATATTAACAACATTGCGCTTTCGGGTGCGGTTGATTTTATCTCCAAATACGAGGGCGAGAGCTCGAGCGGCATTATCGGACATTTCGGTTTGGGCTTTTATTCTATGTTTATTATCGCCGAGAAGGTTGAGATATTCACCCGTTCTTATAAGGGCGGCGAGGGCGTTTACTGGATCTGCGACGGCGAAGGCAGCTTTGAAAGCGAAAGCGTTGAGCGCGAGGGACACGGAACCGAAATTATAATGCACGTTGCCGACGACGAGCTTTCTTATCTTGACAACGAAAAGCTTAAGAGCATTCTCGGCCGTTACTGCGCCTTTATGCCCTATGAGATATATCTTTCGGAAGGCGACGGCGAAAGCGTTATCAACGACACCGATCCGCTTTGGCAACGCAACCCGCAGGACGTTAGCGACGAGGAATACAACGAGTTTTACAAGAAGGTATTTAACGACTATGAAGACCCGTTGTTCAGGGTTCATATCGTTGCCGATTATCCGCTGAACTTTAAGGGCGTTTTATTTATTCCCAGAAGAAAGAGCGGATACGAATCGACCGAAAGCGAGATAAAGCTGTTTTACAACTCGGTTTTCGTTGCCGACAATATAAAAGAAGCCTGCCCCGAGCATCTTGTTAATTTCCGCGGTGTGTTGGATTGCCCCGAGCTTCCGCTGAACGTTTCGAGAAGCTATTTGCAGAACGACGCATACGTTCGCAAGATCGCCGCACATATTTCGAAAAAGGTTGCCGACCGTTTGAACGCGCTGTTTAACACCGAGCGCGAAACGCTTGAAAAGAGCTGGCGCGATATGAAGCCTTATTTCGAATATGCCTGCATGAGAGACGAAAAGTTCGGCGACAGAGTCAGAAGCTCGATTCTTTTTGAAAAGGCAGACGGAAGCTTCGCCACCGTTTCGGAATACCTCGGCGACATCGACGAGGGCGACGTTTTTTATACCACCGACAAAGAAGGACAAAGCTATTATCTTGGTTTGTTTGCCGAAAAAGGCAAAGACGTTTTCGTTTTCGACAACGTTATTGACAGCAGCTTTGCACAATATTTCGAAAGCAAAAACGACAAGATAAAATTCCGCAGGATTGACAGCGGATTTGAAGAAAACGGCGCAGCCGAAAGCGAAGCGCTCACTTCCCTTTTCAAAGCCGCTTGCGGCAACGAAAGCATGAAAATAAGCTTTGCTTCGCTCGGTGAGGAAGGGGCGGCGGCTTTGATTTCGCTTCCCGAAGACAGCCGAAGAATTGCCGATATGATGAGAATGTACAGCGTTTCTTCGGGTAACGATTCATTTAAGATGCCCAACGGAGAGGAGCTTACCGTTAACACCGACAACCCCGTTATTAAAAAGCTTGAAAGTTCGGATAACGAAAACGCCGCGGATATCGCAAAGCACGTTTATCTTTCTGCCGTTTTGCTTTCGAGAACGCTGACAGCCGAAGAAGCGAAAGAATTCGTTCGCCTGAATAACAAGTTGCTTTGAGGTAACGTTTATGGAACGTTTCTATAAAATGGTTGAAGCCTCAAACAAAAAGTTCCCGAAAGGCGTTGAGCCTTTTCAAATGGCAACGCGCTTGCTTGAAGAATGCGGCGAGGTTGCATCGGAAATAAACCTTTGGGAAGATTCGGGTGTGAAACGGATGAAGCACGGAGAACCCAAAAAGGAAGACCTCGCAAACGAGCTGAGGCAAGCCATAGTTGAGCTATTCAAGATTGCAAAATACTACGGTGTTGAAGCAGAGCTTGAAGACGCGATCGAGCGTTCGCTTGCACGTTCAAAAAGCGAAGGGCTTATTGATTAATTCACAACCAAAACACCGAGTGTCGCAAAACACTCGGTGTTTTTTTGTCGTTATACGGTTATTGATAATATACTGAAAAGGAGGAGCGACCTCTTGAAAGGAGAATCATCAACAAAAATGGCAACGATAATCACTAACCGAGCTACCGTTAATTACAACAACGGCTCGGTTACCTCAACGGTTGTTTCAAACACGGTTTCAACACAGCTTAACAACGGCTTGGAGATCAATAAGACCGCGCTTACGGAAACCTACCGTCCCGACCGAGACATAACCTACGTTATTACCGTTACGAACAACGGCTCGACGGCAACCGAAAGGCTTACCGTAACGGACGACCTCGGAGCTTATTTGTCGGGAGGCAACAGAATAGTTCCGTTGACTTATATCGGACCTTCGCAATTATTTATCAACGGTATTTCGATTGGCGAGATCACGCCGATTACGGTTACCGACGGCATACTTTTCGTTATCGACAATATACCCGCAAACTCGAATGCACAAATTATTTACGTTGCGAGAGCAAACGAATTTGCGGGTGGCAACGTTGATTCCTGCATTATTAACACAGTAACGGCAGACAACGATTGCTTTTGCCCCTGCGACGAGCCCGTCAGCGACAGCTACAGTGTTTGTGTTGACGTCTTTGCAGATCTTAGAGTTGTTAAATGCGCCTGCCCCGACCCCGTTGTTTGCGGCGAAAGGCTGAATTACGTTATAGAGCTTTATAACTACGGCAACATTCCCGCGACCGACGTTGTTATCACCGACACGTTTACGCCGCCGCTGACCGACATTGCCGTCAGCGTAAACGGAAGCGTTATTCCCGAGGGAGATTACAGCTATGTTAACGGAACGCTTATTTTGCCTGCTTCGGACAGCGAATTTGAAATAACCGTTCCTGCCGCAAGCTTTATTAGAGACGGGCAAACGGGTGAAGTCAGCGTAACGCCCGGAAACGTTACGGTTAATATTTCGGGTATCGTTTCTTGAATATATCCGCCTGCAATTTTTGTTTGCGGGCGGTTTTTTGTTGCATATAAGCTGTTGATATGTTAAAATCAATAAGTATTAATCGGATTTTAATGTTTTATTGATAAGATAAAAATGAAAGGATGTGATATTTTGAGAATACTTGTTGTTGAAGACGAAAGATCGCTTAACGGTATTATCACCGATATGCTGAAAAAAGAGCATTACAGCGTTGATTCCTGCTTCAGAGGCGACGATGTCGAGGATTATTTAAGCTGTGCCGAATACGACGCCATACTTTTGGATATTATGCTTCCCGGAAAAAGCGGGATACAGGTTTTAAAGGAGCTTCGTGCAAAAGGAAACAAAACGCCTGTGCTTTTGCTTACCGCAAAGGACGGCGTTGCCGACAGAGTTAACGGGCTTGACGCGGGCGCAGACGATTATTTGGTTAAGCCGTTTGCAAGAGAAGAGCTTTTGGCAAGAATTCGCGTTATGATAAGGCGAAGCTCGGGACACGTGAGCAACGTTTTTGAGGTTGCGGACCTTAAGGTCGATTGTGATTCGAGAAGCGTTTTTCGCGGCGAGACCGAAATATCGCTTTCGGCAAAGGAATTTGATATTCTTGAATATCTTATCCGAAACAGAGGAAAGGTTCTTTCGCGCGAAAAGATAAGCCGACACATTTGGAATTATGATTACGAGGGCGGCTCGAACGTTGTTGACGTTTATATAAGATATCTTCGAAAAAAGCTTGACGAGAGTTTTGAGCTAAAGCTTATTCACACCGTTCGCGGAAGCGGTTATATTTTAAAGGAGCCGAAGGAATGAAGCGGTTATCTATAAAGTTTAAGGTTACGTTCTGGTTTACGCTGATGATGGTTATTACCGTTGCCGCGGCATTGGCGTTTTTGATCGTTATCGGCGAACAAACCGTTTCGGAGGCAACGTGCTTGCGGCTTAACGAAGCGGTCGAGGACAGTTTTTCGGAAATTAAATACCGTTTCGGCGAGCTTGACATAGATAACGATCTTGATTATTACAACGACGGTGTTTATATCGCCGTTTACAGCGTCGAAGGTGAGCTTTTATACGGAAGGCTTCCCGCTGACTTTGACCGAAGCACAGAATTCGTTACAGGCGAAATACGCAAGCTTGAGGGCGCAAAGCAAACGCAATACGTTTATGATGCCGTTCACGATGCGGGCAAGGGCTATATTGTGATCGTTCGCGGCGTTATGCCCGCCTCGGGAAGCGAAAATGCATTTGAAGAAATTATAAGGCTTGCGATGATCATGTTTCCTGCTTTGGTTATTATTGCGGCGTTGATAGGTTATTTTATTGCAAAGCGTGCATTCAAGCCGGTTGAGCGCATCGTTGATTCCGCGGCGACAATAAACGGCGGAAACGATCTTTCGAAGCGCATCGGTATGAGCGACGGAAAAGACGAGATCCACAGGCTTGCCGCCGAGTTCGACAAAATGTTCGACAGACTTGAAGCCTCGTTCGAAAACGAAAAGCGCTTTACATCCGATGCCTCGCACGAGCTCAGAACGCCGATAGCGGTTATTATTTCGCAATGCGAGGCAATCCTCGAAAACGAAGAGCTTGATGATGAAACTCGAAACGCAATCTGTTCGGTTTTAAGCAATGCAGAAGGAATGGCGGAGCTGATCTCAAGCCTGCTTACGCTTGCACGCGCCGACAGAGGACACCTTAAGCTTATTCCCGAGGAGCTTGATCTTGCGGAAGCCGTTTTTGCGGTCGGAGAGCTGACATCGGAGCTTGCAAAGGAAAAGAACATTAAAGTCGAAGTCAGCTGTGGTGATTCCGTTATTATCAACGGAGACCGCGCAATGATAACGCGAATGCTTCTTAATATTTGCGAGAATGCGGTTAAATACGGAAAAGAAAACGGAAACATCAACATTGATCTTAAAGAAGAAAATGCAAATGCCGTTGTTTTGATTAGCGATGACGGAAACGGCATTGCAAAGGAAAGCCTTGAACGGATTTGGGAACGCTTTTACCGCGAGGATGAAGCACGCGGGAACGGCACCGGGCTCGGACTTCCGCTTGCGAAATATATTGCAAACGCACACGGCGGCGACATTACGGTTAAAAGCGAAAAGGGCGTCGGCAGTTTGTTTGAAATAATTATTCCGAAAAAATTATAAAGAATTAAAATCCTTAATGTGCCTTTAATTTTGCGTGGATATAATAAAGGTGCAAAGAGCGAAGAAGCAGCTTTGCAGAAAGGAATAAACGATATGAAAAATAAGGTATTTTTACTCTCGGTTACGGCGCTGCTTGCAGTTGCGATTCTTACAGGATGCTATGCAGGAGCGATAGACAATCCCGAATTTACCGAAGCCCCCAACGGTGAAACCGTTATTAACGAGGATACCGCAAAGAGAGCCGCGCTTGAGCAGGCTAAGCTTGCCGAAGAAGAGGTCAGCTTTGACAAGG
>JAFSGD010000021.1 GCA_017434845.1 Clostridia bacterium | reverse complement strand
TGTATTCCAATATTATATAATATTTACAAAATTTGTCAATAGGATTCATAAAATTAATAGGTAATGATCGTTCTGATGCTGTCTCCTGAAGAATCTGCTTCGATTTTGCTTGACAAAACCTCAGCAAACGGTTAAACTATATAAACTTGCTTTAAAAAGGAGTGTTGATATGCGTTCAACGGGCGTTAATCCGGGCGAGCATCCCGAATATGTGATCGTCGGCCTCGGAAATCCCGGTCCGAGATATGAAAACACGCGCCACAACGTTGGCTTTCAGATGATAGACCATCTTGAAAAAAACAGCGAAAAGAGCATTGGCGTAAAAAGAATGCTTCATTCTTCTCTAACGGGAAAATGTGTGCTGGACGGCTATTGTGTTTATTTGGTAAAGCCGCAAACGTATATGAACAATTCAGGCCTTGCCGTAAACGACGTTATGCGTTATTACAGAATGCAAGGGCATCATCTTATAGTAATTTACGATGACATTTCATTGCCTGTGGGCCAAATCAGAATACGCAAAAACGGCAGTGCGGGCGGTCATAACGGTATGAAATCGGTTATTGAGCATCTTGGAACCGGCGATTTTATAAGAGTTCGCATCGGTATCGGTGCAAAGCCCGAGGGCTGGGATCTTGCCAATTACGTTTTGGGCAGAATTCCCGAAACCGATAAGGCGCTTCTTGAAAAGGCGTATGAGACTGCGCGCGAGGCGATCAGGTGTATTTTTTATTACAGCGTTGATAAAGCCATGAGCTTATATAATTCACACGGCAACGGCAAAAACGAAGGCGGTAAAAGCGAAGAATGAACAACATTCTTTCACAATTCTCATCAGACAGCGATTATCGTTCGCTTTTAAACGGTTTTTCTGAAGGACATATACCCTGTGTTGTCAGCGGTATATGCGATTCCGTGCGCCCTTTTTTGGTTGCTTCGGTGTTGAAGGATCTGAGCAAAAAGGGTGTTGTTATTGTTTCCGAAGAAAAAGAAGCTCAAGCGGTTGTGAATACACTGGGGCTCTTTTTTGAAAGAGTTATATATTATCCCGCGCGCGATTTCGTTTTTGAAAACGTAACGGCATATTCGCATGAATGGGAGCACGAAAGGCTTTCGGCTCAATATGCCGTTATTAACGGCGAATATGACGTTATAGTAACCGTTCCCGATGCGGTTATGCAATATGTTATGCCGCGTGAGGTGTTCAAGGAAAACACGTTCGTGCTTGAGCGCGGAGGCATAGCTTCGGTTTCGGAAATTTGTTCAAAGCTTGAAGCGATGGGGTATTCACGAACGGATATAGTTGAGGGCGTAGGACAGTTCGCGGTAAGAGGCGGCATCGTTGATATTTTCACACCAAGCTACAGCTATCCCGTCAGAATCGACTTTTTCGGCGACGAGGTGGATTTGATCGGCTTGTTCGATACGGTTTCTCAGCGCCGCACCGAAAATCTTGAAAGTGTAACCGTGATCCCGTGTAACGAGATCATCGCATCCGAAAATTCAAGGCTTGCGATGAAACGCGAGATCAATTCGCTTTTATCGGCGTTTAGCGGTCCCGAAAAACGCCGTCAGGTTCTTCTTTCCGAACTTGAATCTATCGAAAACGGCAATAAGAACATATTTGCCGATAAGTATTTTTCGCTGATATATTCTTCAAAAGAAACGCTTCTTGATTTAACGCGCGAAAGCATTCATTTTCTGTTCGACAGCAAAAGGGTTGCCGAGCGCGCCAAGGGGTTTGCCGACGTTAACACCGGTATTGTTGAAAATCTTGCGGCGTCCGGAATGTGCCGTTTAAAAAACAGCAGGCCGTTCTGTGCCGATGAAAGTATGTTTGCTCTTCTCGGAAAAGCAACCGTCTCTCTCGATGCCTTTAACAATTCGGGCACAGCTATCGGCGCGGTGGCATCTTATTCGATAAATACGAAAACCACGATGCAGTTCACCGAAAAAACCGACGTGTTTTTAGAGGACGTAACCTCATATGTCGGCGCATCGAGAAAAATACTCTTGCTGTGTTCAAGCGAGCATTCGGCATCGGGTATGATCGAAATGCTCGGTAATGAGGGCATTGCGGCTTATCCTTATCACGGCGCTCTTTATGAATGCAGAGTTGCGGTTGCGTCTGCCGATACCGAGGCCATCAAAAAGGGATTTGAGCTGCCAAAAAGCAATTTCGTGCTTTTGACCGACTATATGGCGATGCGCCCACGTGAAGAAATGCGCAAGCACAAACGCGGTGCAAAGATAACAAAGGGTGAAAAAATCGCTTCTTACGCCGATTTAACGCCGGGTGATCTTGTCGTTCACATCAACCACGGAATCGGCAGATATGATGGCATCAAAAACCTTGTGTCTCAGGGTATATCGCGCGATTTTATAAAAATCATCTATGCCGATGGCGGCATTTTATACGTGCCTTGCGATCAGCTTGATATGGTTAGCAAATATATCGGTGCCGAGGGCACGAAGCTTTCGAAAATGGGCGGTGCCGAATGGAAACGTGCAAAAGCCAAGGCAAAGGCTTCTGCATCCAACATCGCGAAAGAGTTAATAAAGCTTTATGCCGAACGTCGACAAATGCAGGGCTTTTCGTTCCCGCCCGATGATGAGCTTCAGGATGAATTCGAGGCAGGATTCGAATATACCGAGACCGAAGGCCAGTTCCGTGCCGCCGCCGAAATCAAGAAGGATATGGAGAACCCGTATCCCATGGACCGTTTACTTTGCGGCGACGTCGGCTTCGGAAAAACAGAGGTTTCTCTGCGCGCTGTGTTCAAATGCGTTTTCGGAGGAAAGCAGGCGGCAGTTCTTGTTCCCACAACAATTCTTGCGTTCCAGCATTATCGAACAATTATCGCAAGATTCAGAGGATATCCGGTTAAGATCGCGATGCTTTCGCGTTTTGTAACCGCGAAAGAGCAAGCCGAGGTCATTGCGGGCCTTAAAAACGGAACGGTCGATATTATCGTAGGAACACATCGCTTGCTTCAAAAGGATATAGTATTCAAAAATCTTGGCTTGCTCGTCGTTGACGAGGAGCAACGCTTCGGTGTAACTCATAAGGAAAAGCTCAAGGAACTCTCAAAGGGTGTCGACGTTCTTACTCTTACTGCAACGCCGATCCCGCGAACGCTTAATATGGCATTAAGCGGCATAAGAGATATGTCGGTGCTTGAAGAAGCTCCCATTGACCGCGTTCCCGTTCAAACCTTTGTGCTCGAGCAGGATGACGAGGTTATCCTCGAGGCGATCAGAAGGGAGTTAAGGCGCGGCGGACAGGTATTTTATCTTCACAATTTTATCGATTCTATATATTCGAAAGCCAAGTTTATCGCCGATGCGTTTCCCGATATCAACGTTGGCGTTGCACACGGAAAAATGGATAAAGAGCAGCTTTCGGACGTATGGTCTGATATGGTCGATGGCAACATTGACATTCTCGTTTGCACAACGATCATTGAATCGGGCGTTAACGTGCCGAATGCGAACACGTTAATAATCGAGGGTGCCGACCGTATGGGGCTTGCACAGCTGCATCAAATAAGGGGTAGGGTAGGCAGATCTACAAGAAAAGCTTATGCTTATCTTACCTATCGTGCAGGTACGGTTATGAACGAAATTGCCGAGAAACGCCTTGAAGCGATTCGCGAGTTCACGGAATTCGGTTCCGGCTTTAAGATAGCGATGCGCGATCTTGAAATTCGAGGTGCAGGTAACCTGCTTGGCGCCGAGCAGAGCGGTCATCTTGAGGCTATCGGCTATGATCTCTATATAAAGATTCTTGAGGATGCGATTAATGCCGAGAAGGGTATAGCACCCAAAGCCGAACGAAACTGCACCGTCGATCTCTCGGCAGACGCGTTTATTCCCGACAGCTATATTACATCGCTTGCCCTCAGAATCGATGCTTATAAGAAGATCGCGGCGGTTTGCAACGAGGATGACAGCGATGATCTTATCGATGAATTGAACGACCGTTTCGGCAATATTCCCAAGTCGGTCGATAACCTCATAAGAATTTCAAAGATAAGAAATACGGCTATCGAGCTCGGATTCACTTCTATCGAGCAAAATGCGCGCATGATAAGCCTTTATACACCGGCGATAGACATGGAGCGTTGCTCGGTTATCGCCTCGGAAGAACCGTTCAGGGGCGCGGTCATGCTCTCGCTCGGAGGAAGACCTCATATATCGTATAAACTGCGTGACGGAGAGAAAAATCTCGACATGTGCGAAAAGCTCCTTGAAAGATATGCAAAATTGATAACAATTTAGTGTAGACAAATTAAAGATTATGTTGTATACTGTTAAGAACGAAAAGAAAACGAAAGGTTGTCTTTTATGAAAAGAATGATTAAAATTCTATCCGGAATAATGTCTTTGTTGCTCGTTCTCTCGCTTTGCTCTTGCGGCGGCAACGGCGGCTCTGCAGGCGATGGCGGCAAGGTCGTTATGAGCTACGGTGATTTCACCTTAACCGAAAGCGAATATATGTATCTTGCTTCATACGTTAAGGACAGCGTGGTTTACAGCCAGCAAAGCACCTTGTATCAATATACCGGAACCGTATATGATGAAAGTGAGATTCTCGCAATGCCCGTTGACGATGAAACCACTATTGCAGATTATATCGAGGATTGTGCAATAGAATTCGGTCAACAGATGCTTATTATCGAGGCTTTGTGCAACGGTGCCGGCATAACCATAACCGACGAGACTGCACTTGATGAAATCAGCCAGAATCTTGCCGATCTTGAATATGCATACGGCGGCGAGGATCTTTTTGATATTGCACTCGTTCGTTTGGGCTTTACCAAAAGCGGCATCGAGCGCTTTGAACGCTTCAGCAAGCTTTATGATCTGATTTATGATTACAGATACGGCGAAAACGGAACAGCTAAAGTTTCGGAATCAGACGTTAAAAAGTATTTCACGGATAATTACTTGCGCTATGAGGGTTGTGTTTATTCTTACGTTGATAACGAAAAGAATGAATATATAACCTTTGAATACAGCGACGAAGAGGTTAAGAACTATTTCTATTCCGATTACGTAAAAGTATGTCACGTTCTTTACAAAACCGTTGATTCTTCCAATAAAAAGCTCGATAGCGAGAAGATAGCCGAGAAGAAAGCAAAAGCCGAAGCTGCGCTTGCGGCGGTTACCTCGGGCGAAAAGACGATGAATGATATTAAATCCGAAACCGAAGACAGCGGTTTTGAATATACCTTCACTCGCGGTCAAATGGTTGAAGCCTTTGAAAAAGCCGCTTTCGAAATGGAAATCGGCGAAGTGAGAATGGTTGAGACCGAATACGGATACCACATCATGCAAAAGCTTGAAACCACCGATGAACAGCTTTTCGGTAAGACCGACAGCAACGGTGCAACCACAAGCAAGGGCATGAAGGATGAGGTTATTCGCACGATGTCTCAGGCGAAGATCTATAACGAGGCTTCTGCACTTCTTGAAAAGCTCAACAGCGGCGAAACCGAAAAATTCCCGACAGAGCTTACCGACGTTCCCTATTATTCATATCAAAAAGAGCAGTTTATCGATAAGAGCAACAGCTCCTATTCCTCTATGGCAGAAATGATCGCAAAGATCGAGGTCGGCAAGGTAGAGATTCAGAAATCCGCAAGTGTAGGAACCTATCTTATCAAGCGATTGCCTCTTTCCGAATCCGATATCACCGCAGATGTATACAGCACTATTGAAAGCAATCTTTCGGTAAAAGAGTTTTCCGAATACGTTCAATCCTTGTATGATTACGTTAACATTAACACAGAGGTTCTTGAAAAATTCGACATCGTAACTCTTCCTGCGCTCGAAGATGAGTTTTATCAACAGTAATAATTTATAAAGAGGTTAATATGACGATCCAACAAGTGTATGACAATATAATGCGCGACGCTTTAAGCGTTTATTCCGCAGAAGGCCTTAAGGACAAGCTCGAAAGCGGCAAAAAGCTTAAAATCAAAATGGGTGCGGACCCCAGCCGCCCCGATCTTCATTTAGGCCATTCCGTTGTTCTCAGAAAGCTTAAAATGCTTCAGGACCTCGGCCACGAGATAATTTTCGTAATCGGCGACTTCACCGCAATGATCGGCGATCCTTCGGGAAAGAGCAAGACTCGTGTTCCGCTTACCTTTGAGCAGACCCGTGCAAACGCTGTGAGCTACTATGAGCAGGTTATTAAGATTCTTGATAAAGATAAAACCAGAATCGTTTATAACTCTGATTGGCTCGGAAAAATGACCTTTGAGGACGTTCTTTCTCTTGCGGGCAAGTATACTCTTGCGCGTATTCTTGAAAGAGACGATTTCGCAAAGCGTTATGCCGAAAAGCGCCCGATCGGTATGCACGAGCTGTTCTATCCCTTAATGCAGGGATATGACAGCGTTGCTCTTGAAGCCGATATTGAGGTCGGCGGTAACGATCAGACCTTTAACCTTCTTGTCGGCAGAGAGCTTCAGAAGGATTACGGTCAAACCTCTCAAGAGGTTATAACCTTCCCGTTGCTTCCCGGTTTGGATGGTGTTGAGAAGATGTCCAAATCCCTCGATAACTATATAGGTATCGATGAGCCTGCCGAAATCATGTACGAAAAGTGCATGAAGGTTCCCGATTCGCTTCTTTTAACTTATTTTAATCTTACAACCAATCTCGAGGAAGAAAAGTATAAGGCTCTTTGCGAAGAGGATATCCGCAAGGCACACGTTTTGTATGCCGAAACTATCATTACGCTTTATCACGGCGCAGAGGCTGTTCCTGCGGCTGCGGCAAGATATGCCAGCGTTGCGGGCGGCGGTGTTCCCGATGATATCGAATCCAAGGAATTTGATTGCGGCGTAAGACTTATCGAGGTGCTCAGCAAATCGGGTCTTGCTCCTTCCAACAGCGAAGCACGCCGTTTGATCCAAGGCGGCGGTGTTAAGGTCGACGGAAAGCAGGTTACCGATCCCAACACCGTATTTGAAAGCGCCGGCGAATTCGTTGTAAGCAAAGGCAAGAACAAGTTCGTTAAGGCTGTAATTAAATAATCTTAAAGAATATGAAAAGCCCTCGCCGGAGGGCTTTTTCTTATGTGCTGAAAACAAAAACAATGAAGTGAACAAAAGTTCGTTTTTATATTGCAAATGACTTAGTGTTTTGTTATAATGTGTTATCAAAGCAGATGAGGATACGTAAAAATATGAAATTTCAAAAGGCGGTTGATTTTCTCCTTCAAAACGCTAATCCGTCAATTAAACTTCGAGTGAAAAAAGAAATCCTCGGCAGTATTACACCCGAGGAAGAAGCAAATTTGATTGCGGAAATAACAGAAGAACCGATATATAAACTAATTGCCGCGTGCCAAAAAGAAAACGGTTGGCTTGGCAATGGCTTTCACGGGCCAAACAAGGATGCCGGACCTTACGAAAACCAAGAAGTCGGAGTGAAATACCTTGCCGAAAAAGCAGTTGGCAGAGATAATATTACCCTAAAACGAGCTATGGATGCCTTTGTAACAACCGAGCTCACAGACCTTTGTTACCGCACAAAAGGAAAGTATTACGATGAATTTCGTTATGCAGCCAACGGTCAGAATCTTATTCGTTGTGCTTGTATTGCAAGAGCAGGTTATGGCGACATTATTGATATTAAACCGCAGATACAGTTGGCATTAGATTCATTCAAACGTGTTCTTGAAGTGGATTCCATTTTGGATATTACGCTCATCAGAAAGGTCAGTGGCAAGGAAAAGCGCGTTTTCAACGATTACGAAAAATGGCCTTGCTACTATCATCTTGACATTTTGGCGCACACGACCTCTTGGAGAACCGAGGACAATATCAAAATGCTTGCAGAATCCGTCAAAAAGCTTATGCGTACCGACCGCCCCGAATGTCAAGTCGGCGGTGATAGTTGGGTCGGATACGTTCTCGGAACAGTCGGGTGCCTTAAGGAAGGGTATAGTCTTGGATACGATAAGGAAGGCGTTCACTATACCTACCTTGACCGTGTAGAATGGCTTTGTCGCCTCGGTCTTGCAACCTATATTCCCGAACTGCAAGCGGAAGTAGATCTTCTCGCCAATGCCATTGACGAAAACGGCATTTGCCGAGCCACCGTTGATGAAAATCAACTGAAAGGCATCAGTACCTACGGCGGTCAACAGCTTGAGGTCGATTGGAAAAGCGACACAAGAAAACTGTGTGATATCACATTCCGCGTACTACTTATTATGTTTTATTCAAAAAAAGGAGATTGATTATGAAACTACCTAAATATGTCAGAATACAAGGACGCGAAATTGCATGGAAAACGAAAAAGCCCGTGGGAGTATTTATTTTGAATTGGCGTAGAATACGCGACAATATTTATAGTCCAGAAGATGTTAAGCTTTATGATGAAACACACCAATGGTTTCTTGACAATCTACCACAGCCACCATTTTACGGGGATAACAATGATAATCCGCAGGGAGCTATTACATATTTCAAAACCGAAAATTCCGATGTGATGTTGGAAAAAATACAACCCTTGATATATTTGCTTGATAAATATGATATTCCTTACGACATCGTTTACACGAATTATGTCGGCAAAATTATTTATGAAGATGAGTATCAAGTAGGTGTAATTGATCCGTAATTAAAGCGGAGGTAACTATGAGCTTTGACTATCAAAAATCAATAGATTTTCTTCTTGAAAACGGCAGAGATGTTATTCAGTACCGTTTGCATAAAGATATACTCCACGATCTTACCGAGGCGGAGGAAACAAAGCTTCTTGAAAAGGTAATGCAAACATCCGAATATCAGTTGCTTTTAACTCACGTTAAGCCAAACGGATATATCGGAATCGGTATGCACTCTTGGGAGAAATTCAAAGCATCACATCTTGATGATGGCGAAAACGCCGCAAGACTATTACATAATTACGGAATACCTAAGGATATGCCCATCGTGCAAAACTTTGTAAAAGCTATGCGTGACGACGCGGTTTTGGAGCAAGAGTTTTCGTATTACAATCCCGAAAAGGTGCGCTTTGAGACACGCAGTATCGGTATAAATAGCGGCTCCTCTCTTGATGTTACGTTATACGCTTGTCAGGCGTTGCTCGGATACGGTGACGATCCAGAAATGCGACATTTCGTTGATGCTTCTTATAAGGCATTCGTCAGCTTGCTTGATTACGAGTCGGCAGATGAGATCACTACCTTCAATCCGAATTTGAAAAGGAAATATAACTATCCCACCATTACGCCCGACACATACTTTCCGTGTCAATACCATCTTGAAACTTTGGCTGAAACGCAGAGCTGGCGTACAGAGGAAAGCATTGCGCGGCTCGCTGAAGCCATCGACCACCACGACAAAATCACAAAGGATTTCGGCGGTTTTGCTGTCAATATCAACGGCAAGCAGGTAGGACCCGGATGGGCATATATGAATCCCTTTTTTGCTCTGTCATTTCCGCAGAAAGCGCCTAATCACAGAAAGACGTTGACCGCACTTGCAAAGGTTACGGGAGATCGAACACAAGTAGTCAGAGAATCGGTGGAAACATTGCTCGAAATGCTGTCTGAGGATGGCGTACTTTGTACCACGTTCACATCGTCTTACGAAAAGAGCCGTTTCAAAGACAATTTCCGCAGCGGACATCCTTATGCGGAGATCGGGCTTGAACCCGACCATAGAAAAGATACGGCAATATGGTGTGAGCTTACATTTTGGGCAGTGGAATTTTTGCACATCATTGAAAGTATGAAAAAAGGAGATTGATTTATGTCATATAGATTCCAAAAACATATAGAGTATCTTCTCGACAATGCTTGCACGAGTATAAAATTTCTCGTTCACCGTGATTTTTTACAAACTCCTTTGACAGAGACGTTTATGCAGAAGATGCGCTCCGAGATATTGGAGCAAGAAAACATTAAAAAGCATCTTGCTTGTCAACATCCCGACGGATGGTTCGGAGACGAGCTTCACGGCGGTGAATACGGAATGGAGCGTTCTATAGGTACACTTTTGAATGCGGGAATTGAAAAAGAACATCCCGCGATACAAAAAGGAATCCACGCGCTTATTACTCCCGAGATCGCATCCCAACACAAAAACTGGTTTCACGGTGGCGAGGCCCTCGATGCCGAAGGCAGAGGTGGTAATAATGCGATTATTGCTTCGATATTGTCTTGGGTTGGCTATGATGAAAGGTATCCTATTTTAGCAGAACAAATAGCACTTGCTTGGGAACACGTGGATGCTGTTCGAAGCTACAACTCCGTTGATGATTTTACCAAGAAAGGCAAGAACGAAAGGTATTATAAACCTTTTGCACGTTTCCCCGGTGCAAACCATATTGGTTTGCTGAATGCCACACAAAGCTGGCGAACCGAAGAAAAGATGGAAACTGCAAAAGCTTCTATGAAACACGCCTATGAACTGATGAAAGATTTTGACGAGTTCATCACCTTCAAGAAGCCGAAAGAATTCGGTGGCAGTTGTGTTGGTCCGTTCAATTACAACTGGAAAGCGTTGAAGCCTATTGACGAGGAAAAGCTATATCAAATAATTAACGATCCGTACAACTTCCAATTTGCGTTTTGGCTTGGCTCGGTATCAGGCGTTCCCGATTGGGTTCGTCAATCGGATGAAACATATTTTGTCTTGGCAGACTTCCTTGAAAAAGAGGATAATGTCGATGCTCTCCCCGATAGAGTGTTTAGCGCATTTCGCAGAGTGTCGGGCAAAGAACCCAATTATAGAAAACGCTCTGCTGCAAAATGTGATTTGACTTATGCTTTATTAAGAGCAGTTTGGGATGTGGTTGAGTGAGAATACAATGAATAATATAGAAAACGTTTATTTCCTTTGGGGTAGAGGTAAAACCACTATTGCGAATATATTGCGTGACAGATTCGGATTTTATGTTTATAGCGCGGACGAGGCTCGTGATAGGCTTATGTTGGTTGCCACTCCCGAAAAACAGCCGTATATGTGCCGTGATTTTGAAGCCGAATACGGCGTGAGCTCTTTTTGGGAATTACCAAGCGAGGTAATTGCTGACAGAGAAGTACATTTTCTTGAAGAAATGACACCCATGATAATCAATGAACTTGACGAGTTATCTAAACAGCATAGTGTTATTATCTGCGAGGGTGATATTGATTATAAACAAATAATCGAGTTTTCTGATAATATCGTTTATCTCCAAAATTGCGGAACTAAGTTCGATTGGTTCAACCGTCCCGACCACGATAATCTTGACTATATTCGCAACCGAACTGATATCGATGAAACTCAAAAGCAAGCGTTGATAAATCAAGCATATGCCTCGGTCGGAAATAATGAAGGTGTATTGCCCGATTACGTTATTGAGCACAACATAAAAGTTATTACTTGGGATGACAATATAACACCCGAGGAAACGTCAGCGGAAGTCGAGGTTTGTTTTGGCTTTTGCGAGCTTACAAAGCCGTGTTATTCCTATGTTATGGGGATTGACGAATCGGTTTTGAGTTTAACAAAGTATGGATTTGACGTGAAGCGCGACGGAGATAACTATGCGGTGACGTTTTCAAAGAAAAAAGCGCCGATTTGGGAAGATTTCATTTCAGAACATCTTCAGCTTGAATATTGGAACGAGTATTTTGTTGATGGAAAGATAGTGTTCTTGTTTCATTTACAAGACGGCATCAAAAGATACGAGATCGAAAACTATGAAAACGACGAGGTCGTGCATCTTTGCGAGCAGCTTTGTGAATGTAAGTTTACATCATTGAAGGATATGCTTTTGGAAAATTGGTTTTATCGTGAAAATATAGGAGAAAAATAATGACGAAACAAGAAATATGTCAGCCTATTTATGATAAATATAACGAATTGTCAATAGCAATGCAAGGCGAAGATTTGGAATTGATTAAAAGACTTGCATTAGAGCTTCATTCGTTGGTACATCCTGCGGAGGTGTCCGAATTAGCGATCCCTACAATTGCTGATACGGTTTTCGAGTATATGCGTTCAAGAGGTCAAAATCTGTTAGTTCCGAGGGAAGACTATGAAACCGACCTTCACTATGCAGGAACAAAAACAGTGCCGTTGTGTTGGTATTTTTGGCATATCTACCGAATTGAAGATATAGTAAGTAATGTTTTGATGGCAAATCAAGATCAAATATTCAATTCAGAATGGCAAAGAAAAATCAATTCATCTATTACTGACACAGGGAATGCATTGGAATTTGAAGAAACTGTCGATTTCGGACAAACATTGAATATTGATGCGCTTTATGAATATATGGTGGAAGTAGCAAAAAACACACGTAATATCATCAAAAATCTATCATTAGATCAGATTAAGTCAATGGTACCCGAGGAATGGGTAATGCGAATATTGGAAGAAGGCGGAGTTACCACCGATTTTCGTTCTGTCTGGTTATTGGTTTTCTGGGGAAGATTAACACGAGGAGGGATGATTTTGACGCCTTTAACCGCTCATCATATGATGCATTTACCTGCGTGCTTGGATAAAATATTGAACGAGAGGTTGATATGACGAAATACGAAATAAACGAAACGGATAAAAAGCTTGTTGAGATAGGCTTGGAGGTGTTAAAGCAAAATTTTGACGACGGTGTTTATAACCACACCGTCGGTTGCGCTTTGCTTTGCAAAAACGGCAACATTTATAAGGGTGTGAATTGCGACGGTATTCACGGCTCTTGTGCTGAATACATAACTATGGGTATTGCCATATCCGCAGGTGAAAGAGAGTTTGACACAATTGTAGCGGTACACGATCGACACGTTAATTTTGTTATTCCGCCCTGCGGTAACTGCAGACAGATGTTATTCGAATACTGCCCGGACATAAAGGTTATCGTTAACGACGAAAACGGAAAGCTTATTAAGGTAACAGCGCGCGATTTATTACCTTTTGCATGGCAAAGTGTTGTGTGCGAATAAATGTTTATATATGAATCAAAGCTAAGGTTCACACTCGGCTTTTGTTTTTGAACGTCAACAAACGTTAACTATAATTAACGAATGTTCACGGAAATACTTGACAAACGGGAACGAATGTGTTATCATATTGGCGGAAACGGGAACGGGTCGACACGAAACCGTTTTAACTAATATGAAAGGATATCTATTATGTTTATTGAAGAACGGCATCAAAAAATCCTTGAAATTTTGAAAACGAAAGGCAGTATAAGTACTGCAGAAATACAGCGTAAATTCGGCGTCGGCTACGATTCGGCTAAACGTGATTTAAGAATTTTGGAAGAAAAAGGGCTTTTAAAACGTACCCATGGCGGAGCTATCGCTGTTAGACAAATAGGTGCAGGCAAACCTTTCGGCGTTACTTGCAAGGATTTTACTGAGGTTAAATCCAATTATCTTGCAATTGCAAAGAAGGCAATTTCGATGATAAATGATAACGATGTGATATTTATCACGTCTGCTTCGGTTGGCTTTTTAATGGCACAAAATATGCCCGAAAACCTAAAGATACGTGTTGTTACAAACTCTATTATTATTGCAGAAGAATTGCGCAAGAAGGAAAATATCTCTGTGATTATGCTCGGAGGCGAAATGGATAGCAAGGGGAATTGTTACGACGCGTTCGCCATCGAAACGATCAAAAAGCTTCGTTTTGATAAGTGTTTTTTAACTTCTGCGGCAATTTCCGCAAAATTTGGTCTGTCAATACAGAAATCTCAAGCTATAAGCTTTTGGAATGCGGTTATTGACAGCTCCAAAAAGGCGATAGGACTATATCCTACCGAAAAAATCGGGATCGACTCGATCGTGAGTATCTGTCCTGCAAACCGTCTTAATACAATTGTAACCGATTGGGATGCACTCGAAGAAGACCTCAAAGGATTTGATGAACTTGGGATCGAATTGGTGATTACCGAAAAAGAGAATCAAGAGCAACTCTGATTTAATAGATATTAAATTAAGCAAACAGCCGAGTTACGGACTCGGCTGTTCTTTTTATATGTAACCATTGGAATATTATCATCAATATTGACGATAATAAGCTCAGGGAAGTGATAATATGAATTCTGTATGGGAGCAAAATATCGAGAAACCTACATTCTCGGCGTTGAATAAAAGCATAAAAACCGACGTTCTTATCATCGGCGGGGGAATAGCGGGTATATTGTGCGCTTATATGCTTAAAAACGCAGGCATCGATTGCGTTTTGGTGGAAGCAAATCGGATATGTGGCGGTATAACGAAAAATACAACTGCGAAATTAACGTTGCAGCACGGATTAATATACAGTAAGATAATAAAACGATACGGCAAAGAAAAGGCATTAATGTATTTCAAAGCGCAAAAAGCGGCTTGCGATAGACTTTCGGAGCTGTGCAGTGGCTTTGAATGCGATTTTGAGAACAAAGATTCCTTTGTATATTCGATGTATGATAAAGAAAAAATCAAGCAGGAGGCTTCTGCATTAAAGCTTCTTGGCGCGGATGTAAGATTTTGCAGGGAAACCACTCTGCCTTTTAAGATCGAAGCGGCGGTTTGCGTTAAAGATCAAGCACAATTTCATCCGTTAAAGCTTTGTTATGCCGTTTCAAAAAATCTGCCAATATATGAAAACACAAAGGTTTTAGAGCTGTTACCTAACAAAGCAATAACAAATCACGGCGAAATTGATTGCAAGAAAATAATTGTATCTACGCATTTTCCTTTGAATAACAAACACGGAATGTATTTCTTAAAGCTATATCAGCATCGTTCCTACGTTATTGCTCTTGAAAACGCACAAAGTGTTAACGGAATGTTTGTTGACGCAAGCAATAAAGGACTTTCGTTTCGAAATTATAAAAACCTTTTGCTTCTCGGAGGCGGAGGACACAGAACGGGCAAGCAAGGTGGTAATTGGAAAGAGCTAGAACGGTTTGCAAATAAATATTATCCCGAAGCACGCATCGTTGCAAAATGGGCAACGCAGGATTGCATGAGCTTGGACGGTATTCCTTATATCGGGCAATATTCCGCAAGTACGTGTGATTTATTTGTCGCGACCGGATTCAATAAATGGGGAATGTCTTCATCGATGTTGGCGGCAATGTTGCTTTCTGATATGATACAGGGGAAGAAAAACAAATGCGCTTCTGTGTTTTCGCCATCAAGAAGTATGCTGCATCTGCAGCTTGCGGTTAATGCGTTTGAATCGATCGTCGGGCTGTTAACGCCTTCGGTTCCTCGGTGCCCTCATCTTGGATGTGCTTTGAAATATAATAAAGATGAGCATTCATGGGATTGCTCTTGCCACGGATCGCGCTTCGATGAAAACGGAGCTCTATTGGATAATCCCGCAACGGATGATAAAATAATGTGATACGCACAACAAAACAGCCGAGGGGTTACCTCGGCTGTTTATGTATGAAGGTCAAGTAGCTGAATTAGCGGCGTTTGTTGCGGCAACAGAAGCCGTTACCGCGGCTAAAATCGCTGTTTGCTGTGCGATGATCAACGAAACGGTGCTTCCTATCGCCGAGTTGATCACGATATCGTTATTGCCTTGCTTCATTGCGTTAAGAGAGGTAATAATCGATGCGTGCAACAGTCTTTGCCTTATCGGGACACCAAAAAAGCCATAGCCCTTTTGCTTCGAAAGGTATTCCGATACCTCGCCGATATCGGCAACGGTTTTTTCAATATCCTGCGGAAGCATTGCCAGAGAACCGAGAATAGGAAGCTCGTATGAATTACCGATATTTAAGCCCGCGTTCTTTAATGCGGATTTAAGATTATTAACCTTGTCGCATTTAACGTCTGCCTTTTCGCTATAAAGCGCAAGCACGTGGCTCAACGCTTGATATGCATTGCCTGCCAAAAAGGTTTTTCCGAGGCGGCTATAGCAACGTTCGGTCTCAATAACAATGTCATTCGGTTTCAAATCGGTATAAGCAAGCAGGGTTATAAAAACGCTGTCGTCAGAGGACGTGAGCATAGGGTGCTCTTCCTTCATAAGCTTATAAATAACACCGATTTTATCAACTATGCTTTCGAATTCTTCAACCTTTGAATTAGCTGATATTATCATTGCGGCAAGCGGAAGAAAAGGCGAGGCAAAAAAGTGATCTTTCAACAGATCGTGTGCCGTTAATGCGTTGCGGAGTCTGGTTTCGGGGGAAGGGTCAACGGCAAGCATTGAAATTATAGCCGACTTTGCGGTTGAACGGAAATTAGAAAAGGATGAGGTCTCGTCTTTTATAAGCTGCTTGCATTTTTTCAATGCTTCAGTGTCGGGGATTTTATTTTCCGAGCAGAAAACAAATGAGCAAACAGGCGGCATATATGCGCCGTCGTATTTGAATTCGCTTTTGATAATATCTCGAGTGGATATAAAGCTTTCACAAAGCTGTAACAGGGAAGTTTCCATTAAATTCCTTTCAATCATCATCAATGTCGGTAACGAAAATCATATCACTGTCCGTATCGTCATCGGGAAGATGCTTTACGTTAGAATAATCGTTATCTTCATCATTTTCGTCGAAAATAACAAAGCCATAGTCATCGTCATCAGGTGTGTTTTGAATAGGTTCAGGTTTGGGTATCGGAGCAGAGAATTGTTTTGTTGATTGGATTTGATTCTCGGCTTCGGGTTCCATTTTGGGTTTAAGGTAAACCTCTTCGAAAAGCTCGTCGGTGCCGGGCAGCGCTTCGATCAGCGAGTCAATAGTAACCTCGTCATCATTACTGCTTTGCGGCTTTTCGGTATTAAGTCCGTTATCCTGAGCGGCAGGGGCTTCGGATGGGTCAGGTTGCTGCGAAGCATTTGAAGGCACCTTGTGTGTTACCGTTGCGTTAGGATCGGCGAGTATTTTTTCGATTTCGGCAATTCTTGTTGCTTTAGCTCGTCCGAGAAGCTCTTGAATCTCGGGAGGCATATACTCGGTATCCTTGGGCTCTTCTTCGGCAGTTTCGGTTTCGTTATCTTGAATATTCTCTTCGTTAACGACGTTGGCGCTTTTGTATAAAGATGCGTAAAATGAGTCGCTCGCGGGATCGGTACTTTGTTTTTCGGTTGTTACTGTATCGGTATTGTTGATCGGTTCGTCGCCTTCGCTTTGAGCGGTTTCTTCAACGGGCGTTTCGTTGCTTTCTTTAGGAAGCTTACCGAATGCACGCAAAACGTCGTCGGTTGTAAAGGGGTTGCTCTTGGGCTTGGTCTGCGGCGCTTGTTCGAGTATGCGGGCATCTCTTGCGAGCTTTGTGAAGTGCTTTTTAAGCTCTTCAATAGAGATTCTTACGTCGCTTTGTGCAATAAGAATTGTCGGAAGGTTTTCTTCAATATTCTCACGCATCTCGGCGGCTTGCTTCTTTTTCATTTTGGCAAGCACTATATCGCTGTTTTCGAGTGTTACGCCAAGCAAGGGATTATCGCGGCGCGCGATCAGCTTAACAGAAGCAACGTTGGTCCATTCGATCTCAATATCGGCACCGACGTTTTTTGTATCTATAAAGCCTCTTGCGTTAAGAATTAACGCGTCTTTAGGCTTTGATTCCTTAATTAGTAAAACGACGAAAAGAACCGTGAACAGAACAAACAGCGCACCGCCGCCGATATAGAAATACAGCGCAAAATCCGAAATTCCCGAAACCAGCAGGGGCATAAGCGCGCCCAATAATGAAGCCAGCATAAGCAACAAGAACATAAAGCCTTTTGAAATCAGTCCGTTGCTTCTTTCTTTAATAACAATAGATCGTTCTTTCATTTTAATCCTCGCTTAATCGTTGTATTCGGATTTTTGGAACGTAACGGCGTTGTCGTATATTTTAAAGGTGTTCATCAGCTCTCCGTCAGAGCATCTGTAAACACTTAGCGAATAAGAAACACCGGTTCGTGCATCGGTTGGCGAATCGCTGTCGTATCGTAGGTTATTGGAATCGAGATCGATATCAACACCGCTGAAGGTGATACGCGCAAAACCGTATCTTCCGCCGTAGTCGTCAACCTTGTGTTCAAGATCATATACGTTTCCGTTACTGTCGGTAAGAATATATGCCAATTGCGTAGCGCGTTCTTCCTTGGGGATCTCGATATCGGAATCGGCAATACCCGAATTGGCGATCTTGTCGGCGTTAAATTTCACGCCTATTTCCAACAGCGAATGCGTTTTGGAATAATCTACGTGAAACAGCTGTATGGAACCGTCGTAGTTCATGAAGTCTTTTGTGTTGATGCCATAGAATTCGCCGTTTTCATTTTCAACGTCGGCATAGCCTTCAATTTCCGCCATGTAATTACGTTCTAATATTTTACTGTCGCGGTTTATGAACAGCAGAAAAAAGATAACACCGTACAATACAAATGAAATGCCGTACATGGTCCATTTGAATATGCCTTTTACCGTTCGGTAAATTTTCGATTCGTTTTCGTCGTGCTCTTCGGGGAAAAAATTGCCTTGATAATCCATATATATGCTCTTTTCTGAAAATAATTATCGTTGGGTTTTCCACACCTTAAATGTGGTTTTTGTGGAAAACAAAACCCCGAATACTGCTGAAAATAGGGTGTCGCGGTGAGTTTTCCACCGTTTTTTCCACAAATCAATATAGTTTTGCACAATATTTATGTAAACCAAAAGGATTATGTGTTGAAATACTTTCTATCCAAGCTTCTAAGCTGAACGGCAAGTGCAACATGGTCTTTTCTGATCATGGGCGACTCGTCAAAATCGGCGACGGTGCGCGCAAGCTTAAGAATTCGGTCGTATCCTCTTGCCGAAAGGCTTAGCTTTTCGTATGCCATCTGAAGCACCTTTCTGCCGCCATCGTCAAACAGGCAGAACTTTCTGACGTGTTTCGGTTGCATTCTTGCGTTACAGGTCAGAGGCATGCCGTTGGCAAGCTTTTCGCCATCGAACCGTTCCATTGCAAAGTTTCTTGCTTTGATAACGCGTTTTCTTATTTCGGCGCTCGTTTCCGACGCCAACGAGGTGTCGAGCTCCGAGAAATCCAACGAGTTCACTTCAACCTGTATATCTATTCTGTCCAAAATCGGACCCGAAAGCATTGCGAGATAATTTCGCCTTGACTGCGGTGTGCAGGTGCAGGGCTTTGTAGGATGCCCGTAATATCCGCATTTGCAGGGGTTCATTGCGCATATAAGCATAAACGAGCAGGGATAATTAACGCTTGCGTTAACTCTCGTTATGGTAACGTTTCTGTCTTCGATCGGTTGACGCAATACCTCGCAGCTGTGCTTGTCGAATTCGGGGAATTCGTCAAGAAACAAAACGCCGTTGTTCGCAAGCGAGATTTCGCCCGGCTTTGGGTTAGATCCGCCGCCGATTAAAGCCGCGGGAGAAAGCGAATGGTGCGGCGCACGGAAGGGGCGGTGTGAAAGCAGGGGAGTGAGCTCGGAATTCAAGCCGGCGATAGAATATATTTTTGAGGTTTCGATAGACTCATCAAGTGTTATAGGAGGCAGAATATAAGGAACGCGGGAAGCAAGCATGCTTTTGCCGGTTCCGGGAGGGCCGATCATTAGTATATTGTGCTCGCCGGCTGCGGCGATCTCCAAAGCTTTCTTTGCGGCTTCTTGACCTTTAACGTCGGAAAAGTCCAATAAAGTATCATCGGCTATTGCAAAGAAATCTTCTTTATTAAATATTGTAGGAATAATTTGCGGTCTGCTGAAAAAGTGTGTTATAACGTCTCGCGCGTTTTTTACCGGCAAAACGGTTATTCCGTATGCCGCCGAAGCCTCGCCTGCATTATCCGCCGGAACGAATAGATACTTAAAGCCCGCATCTCTTGCGGCAACCGCCATGGGAAGAACACCGTTAACCGGCCTAAGCTCGCCCGAAAGCGAAAGCTCGCCCAAAAAACAGCATTCGCTAAGATCAACTCTTTCAAATCCGGGCATATCCAATACCGAAAGAAGAATCGGAAGATCGTAAACCGTGCCTTCTTTTTTGATATCGGCAGGAGCGAGGTTAACGGTAAGAACACCCTTCTTTAAAGGAAGACCGCAGGCTCTTGCCGCTGATTTAACTCTGCCTTGTGATTCTTTTATTGCGGCATCGGGCAAGCCGATAATGTCAAGGCGTTGTTGCGGCGCGCTAACGCTTGTAGCTTCAACCGTTACGATCTGACCGTCTATTCCTCTTATCGCGGCTGAATATACGGTTGTGATTGTAGACAATCCCGATACCTTCTTCCTTAATATATTCAATATACTATATCACAAGAAAAAGCATTTTTCAATATTATCCTTGCAAATTAATCAATATTTAGACGATCTATCGTTCATAACAGTTTAAAGATACATTATACAGTAAAAAATGGAACGGTGTAATGTCGAAAAATTTGATTTTGCTATTTACATTTAATAAAAAAAGTGTTATAGTATGAACGTATGAGTATAAATTAGGAGGAATATAAGCAATGTCAAACAGAAAAAAGCTGTCTATGGACGGCAATACCGCTGCGGCACACGTATCTTATGCGTTTACCGAAGTTGCGGGCATTTATCCTATCACCCCTTCTTCTCCTATGGCAGAAGTAACAGACCAGTGGGCTGCTGAAGGCAGAAAGAACATTTTCGGTCAGACCGTTAAGGTTGTTGAAATGCAGTCCGAAGGCGGTGCATCCGGTACCGTTCACGGTTCTCTTGCGGCAGGTGCTCTCACTACTACCTACACCGCATCTCAGGGTCTTCTTCTTATGATCCCCAACATGTATAAGATCGCGGGCGAACTTCTTCCCGGTGTTATTCATGTTTCTGCGCGTTGCCTTGCTTCTCACGCGCTTAATATCTTTGGCGACCATTCCGACGTTATGGCTTGCCGTCAGACCGGCTTTGCTATGCTCTGTGCTTCCAACGTTCAGGAAGTTATGGACCTTGGCGCAGTTGCTCATCTCGCGGCAATCGAAGGCAGAGTTCCTTTCCTTCATTTCTTCGATGGCTTCCGTACCTCTCATGAGATTCAGAAGGTTGAAGCTTGGGATTATGAAGATCTCGCTGAAATGTGCGATATGGATGCCGTTAAGGCGTTCAGAGAAAGAGCGCTCAACCCCGAGCATCCCGTTCTTCGCGGTACTGCTCAGAACCCCGACATCTTCTTCCAGGCAAGAGAAGCTTGCAACACCTATTATGATGCTGTTCCCGCTATCGTTGAAAAGTATCTTGCTAAGGTTAACGAAAAAGCAGGCACCGATTATCAGCTCTTCAATTACTACGGTGCTCCCGATGCCGAAAAGGTTATCATCGCAATGGGCTCCGTTTGCGATACCATTGAAGAAACCGTTGACTACATCAACGCTCACGGCGGCAAGGTTGGTCTCGTAAAGGTTAGACTTTACCGTCCGTTCGTAAAGGCAAAGCTTATCGAAGCTATTCCTTCTACCGTAAAGAAGATTGCGGTTATGGACAGAACCAAAGAGCCCGGCGCAGGTGCTGAGCCTTTGTTCCTCGACGTAGTTAACGCATTCCGCGGTACCCAGTTCGAGTCTGCTCTCGTTGTTGGCGGCAGATACGGTCTCGGTTCCAAGGATACCACTCCCGCTTGCATCTTTGCTGTTTATAAGAACCTCGATGCAGAAAAGCCCATTGATGGCTTCACCGTTGGTATCAATGATGACGTTACCAACCTTTCGCTTCCTCTCGAGGCGGCTCCCAACACCGCAGGCGAGGGAATCGTTTCCTGTAAGTTCTGGGGTCTCGGCTCCGACGGTACCGTTGGCGCTAACAAGAACTCCATCAAGATCATCGGCGACCATACCGATAAATACATTCAGGCATATTTCGCATACGACAGTAAGAAGTCCGGCGGTATCACCATCAGCCACCTTCGTTTCGGCGATACTCCTATCAGATCTACTTACTACGTATCTCATGCAGACTTCGTTGCATGCCACAATCCTTCCTACATAGAAAGATATGACATCACCGAGGATCTCGCTGAGGGCGGCACCTTCCTTCTCAACTGCCAGTGGTCTGCTGAAGAACTCGAAGAAAAGCTTCCCGCAAAGGTTAAGAGAGATATCGCTAAGAAAAACGTTAAGTTCTACACTATCGATGCTATCACCATCGCTCGTGAAATCGGTCTCGGTAACAGAACCAACACCGTTCTTCAGAGTGCATTCTTCTCGCTCGCTAATATCATTCCTTCCGCAGAAGCTATCGATTATATGAAGAAGGCTGCATATAAGAGCTTTGCTAAGAAGGGCGAAGATATCGTTAACATGAACTACGCTGCTATCGACGCAGGCGCTAACGCTGTTAACAAGATCGATGTTCCCGCAAGCTGGGCTGATGCTGTTGATTCATGCAACTGCGAAGCTAAGATCGAGGGCAGAGAAGAGGTTGTTAAGTTCGTTAAGGAAATCCTTAACCCCGTTAACGCTCAGAAGGGCGACGATCTTCCCGTTTCTGTATTCCATAAGGATGCAGACGGCACATTCCCTCAGGGTACTGCCGCTTACGAAAAGCGCGGCGTTGCAGTTGACGTTCCTAACTGGAATCCCGAAAACTGCATTCAGTGTAACTTCTGTTCCTACGTATGTCCTCATGCTGCTATCAGACCGATCGCTATGACCGATGCTGAAGCTGCTGAGCATCCCGACTTTAAGCTTGTTCCCATGACCGGTATGCCCGGATACAAGTTCGGCGTGACCGTTTCCGCTCTCGACTGTCTCGGCTGCCAGAGCTGTGTTCAGATCTGTCCCGGCAAGAAGGGCGAAAAGGCACTCAAGATGGCTCCTATCGATGGCCAGCTTCAGTTCCAGAACGCATTTGATGCAAGCTACAAATACAGCGATAACGCTGAGGTTCTTGCTAAGTTCAAGCCCGAAACCGTTAAGGGCAGCCAGTTCAAGCAGCCTCTTCTCGAGTTCTCGGGCGCTTGCGCAGGCTGCGGCGAAACTCCTTATGCTAAGCTTATAACTCAGCTTTATGGCGATAGAATGTTTATTGCTAACGCTACCGGTTGTTCGTCTATTTGGGGCGGTTCCGCACCTTCTATGCCTTACACCGTTAATAAGAACGGTCACGGTCCTGCATGGGCTAACTCCCTGTTTGAAGATAACGCCGAATTCGGTCTCGGTATGGCTACCGCAATGAACGCTCGCAGAGCAAGACTTGCTGAAACCGTTGCTAAGATCACCGAAGCAGGCTGCGCTTCCGATGAACTCAAGGCTGCCGCTAAGGCTTGGCTTGATGGCATGGATGATGCCGCTGCTTCCAAGGATGCGGGCGCTAAGCTTCTTGAAGCTTGCAAGAGCTGTGATTGCGATCTTTGCAAGGCTGTTGTTGCTGATGCTGATCTTCTTACCAAAAAATCCATGTGGATCTTCGGTGGCGACGGTTGGGCATACGATATCGGCTTTGGCGGTCTCGACCATGCACTTGCTTCCGGCGAAGATATCAATATTTTCGTGTTCGACACTGAAGTATACTCTAACACCGGCGGTCAGGCTTCCAAGGCTACTCCTATCGGTTCTGTTGCACAGTTTGCTGCTAACGG
>JAFSGD010000020.1 GCA_017434845.1 Clostridia bacterium | reverse complement strand
ATCACCTGAATTCTGGACAGTTCATTCTTCCATGCAGAATCGGGAATGCCAAGGTCGCCGTAGGCGCCGGTCGCAGCGATACCATGCGTGCCAACGCCCATATCACTATTACCGGCTACCTGGAAATTGTCATGCTTATCGGTCTTGAATGTACCGCCGAGAATTGTAAGCCCATCGTCAACGCCGTTTCCATCAAATACATCTGCGCCACCCTTGCCGATCACCGTGCCACCATTGATAACAACGCTTGCACCTTCCTGAATTTCAATTGCTTCATCTCTCGAAGTAGTCGTACTTTCTCGCCAAGCAGACATACCTCGTCCGGACAGTTCACCATCATTCACGACAAGCTTACCTCCAGCCTGAACCGTGACAGCTGAACCGTGAGACTGCTGAATTACGTTGCCGTTATAATTCTGAAAAACAATTGTCCAGTCACGGGAACAATGAAATCCGTCGCTCATATAGTGTTTGTACGTAGAACCGGCAGCAATCTCACCACCATTTATGATCAATGTTGAGTCCCAACCTACTGAAAAAATATTTCGGGTAGCATACCCTAAAAATCGAACATCAAAGGATGTATTTCCGGCAGTAAAGGAAATTTTTCCTCCTCCAACGCTGTCATTCAGGGTAAAATCTGAGTTAGCTACATGAAACAATGTTCTGCTATTGGACTCACATTTTCCGGTATAGTCATTTTTATTACTTTCATCCTTACAAACAATCTTATGACCATTCAGGTCAAGCGTAATGTTTCTTCTAATATAAATAGTGGAGTGTCCATTGCTCCCAGGCTCATGAGAATGTTCGATGTCTTCTGTAAGCACATAATAGCTGCCGTCAGTGCCACTTGTGAGTGCTGCTTCCAGTTCCTCCCAAGAGTCAACCTCAGTGACGGTTGTTGCTGCTGTCGCTGTCAGAACGCCCATCGGCAACATACCGACGATCATCGTAAGCGCAAGCAGCATACTTAATATTCGTTTTTTCACGTTTCTTTCCTCCTTGTCAGAAGTTTTATTTGCTCGGCAGTTTGTAAGCCGCTTTCTCCCGCTGCCGAACGACCGGGAGACGCATGGACGTTTTCTGTTTGCAGAAAAACGGTTTGAGGTTCATTTCAATCGCTGCCATCGCCTTTAGTCTCACAAGCAATCCACGATATCCGCGATATAGGATGCTGAGATGGAGCCGTAAATGAATTGATCTATGAGGCCGTCCTTTTTTGCCTGCTTGACCTGCTTGGCTATCGCCTTTTCCGCATTTTCATCTACGATAAAGACGATCTTGCAGTCCGGGTCCTGTGCTTTTACTGCATCACGAATCTTAAGCCTTTCGGACAGCAGCCACGGTGTATGGCCCGTGACCTCCATCAGCAGAGCATAGGGGGCGATCCATTTGCATTCATCCACAACCTTATCGGGAGAATCTATTGTGTATGGTTCCAACTCGTTGCCCGATCTGCTAAGGGTATCGGCAATGGCATTGCAGAACAGGGAGTTTTGCATATTGATCACAATCCGCCTCATAGCTTCACCTTCTTTCTTCAGAAACTATAAAAATGGGCGCAATTTGCCCTTCCCATATATAATTATACGGATTTCAGAAAATAAGTCACTAGTACAAGTAATAGTTTTTCGGATTTTCTTATCAAAAACAGAAAAAATTTTAGTTTGATAATCACGGAGGCTTTATTTTACATATACTAAAGTTTTTTATCATCCCCCGGTTGAACCGGGGGTTTATTTCCACGCCTTAAGGCACCAAGAAAACTACCCGAAAAACGAATCGCTTTTCGGGTAGTAAATGCTATTTAGTTATTGAATGCATCAAGGGTGTTTTTGAGCGATGCTTCAACGCCGTTAGAAATGGATTCGAGCGTAGATGCAAAGGTCTGAGAACCGCTGTATGCAACGCCGTTCATGAAGTTGCCGATCGAGTTGGTGTCATAAGGACCGGAGCCGCCCCAGTTATAGATAATACCAAGGTCGTAAACTCTGCCGTTGAAGATAGTATCAAGCATTGCTTCGCTTTCGTTATCCTGAATCTTACGAAGCTTAAGAATAACGTTGAAGTAAGCATCCTTGGTGGTATCGGTGGAAGCCTCGCACATTGCCTGAGCGATGATTGCGGACATTTCGGGGTCGGAGCAGGAAGAGGGAATAGCAACGCAGGTTGCATAAAGAGTGGAAACAAGAGAATGATAATTATCCTGCTGTTCGGAATATTTGGGAATGGGAACTATACCGAAGTTGCAGTCGTAGTTACCGAGATCAATAATGTCGATAACAGACATCGCGCGGAAGAGAGCGAGCTTGTTGGCAACAGACTGAGTAGCAGCTTCCCAGCAGGTACCGCCGCCAGAAACTGCGGTAATGTAATAAGTGCCGTTTGCGTCGTCGATTTTGCCGGTTGCTTTTTCGTCGTTAACAAGATCGAAGATCTTGATGAAAACGGAAGAAGCAGCTTCTGCTTCATCGATGATCTGAATATAGGGAAGGTCGGAATCATCCTTACCGGTAAGACGCTGACCGGAGCCGACAAACATAGAGGTTACAAAGTTGTTGTTGATAAGGAAGCCGTAGGTATCGGTTGCGGACATTCCGGAGGTTCCGTCGGTATCTGCGGTAACCTTAACAGCCATTTCGCGAAGCTTATCGATGGTCCACTTGCCGCTTGTTACGATATCGTAAGGATTATCCAAGGAATATTCTTTTATCATATCCTTGTTGAAAACGATTGCGTGGGTGCAAGCGAGGGTGAGAAGGCTGATGTCGCCGGTTGCGAAATAGTTCTTGTGGTTGATGGAAAGTGCGGTCTTTGCGTTCTGGTCCCAGCAAGCGTGATCGAGATTGAAATACTCGAGCTCGCCAAGCTCATAGAAAGCGTTTTCGAGAGCGAGAGTTGCCGCATCGGGAATGTAGGGCATAACGACATCATAGGTGCCGCCGGTGGAAAGGACCTCGGTACGAATGAGGTCGATCATCGTTTCGTTGCTCTGGGTTCTGATTTCTGCGATCTTAACGTTGAACTTTTCTTCAACAAGCTCGTTTCTTGCCTTGATTTCATCGTTAAGTGCAAGGGGCGAATCTTCCTGAGGCATTATTTCGTTGGATTTATAGGTTAAGACGCTATCGCCGGGTACGAGGAAGGTGAATTCTTTACCTTCATAATCTTTTTCGGGCAATCCCGCAAAAAGCTCGTTTTTGGTATCGGTGCTGGTTTCGGCATTACTGCTTGTTTCTTCTTCGGAAGGATCACAAGCCGCAAAAGAACAACAAACCAAGCAGAGCAGCATAAGAACTGCAATGAGACGTGTTGCTTTTTTCATAATTTCCTCCTTGAATATATGTGCGACTTTATGCCGCGTTGATATTTATAGAGCCATTATAACAAATTAGTGCCGAATCGTCAAGTTTTTTTACATATATTTTGACAATTGGACGATAATGTGGTATAATAAATAAAATTCAATGAGTTAATCCTGTTTATTTATGTAAAAGTAATATTCGGAGTGTAAAGAATATATGTTTGAAAAAACAATATCCGACCTTTCAATAGATTTTGTTCTTAAGCTTTTCGGAACTTTAGACGGAAACATCGATAATATTGAAAATGCATTTTCGGTAAAGGTGGCTTCGCGTGAGGGCGTTATTAAGATCTCCGGCGATACCGCATCAAATGTTAATATGGCGGCATCTTGTATCGAACAGCTCGAGCGTGTCAGCAGGCTTTCGGAGAGCATTGATGAAAACACCATCAATTACGTTGTTAGCATGGTTCGTGAGGAAAAGGAAAACGAGCTCGATGCAATATATAACGATTGCATTTGCCTGACAAATAAAGGAAAACCCATAAAGGCAAAAACCGTCGGTCAGCAAAAATACGTTGATGCGATCAATTCAAATACGATCGTGTTCGGCGTGGGACCCGCAGGAACGGGCAAGACCTTTCTTGCGGTAGCGATGGCTGTAACCGCGCTTAAGAAGAAGCAGATTTCTAAAATAGTTTTGACTCGCCCTGCCGTTGAAGCCGGCGAAAAGCTTGGATTTCTTCCCGGTGATCTGCAAAGCAAGATAGACCCGTATCTTCGCCCACTTTACGATGCATTAGGCGAAATGCTCGGTGGAGAAAGCTTTAAAAATTATGGTGAAAAGGGCATTATAGAGATAGTTCCGCTTGCGTATATGCGCGGCAGAACGCTTGACGATGCATTTATAATTCTTGACGAAGCACAAAACACTACGCCCGAGCAGATGAAGATGTTTTTAACCCGTTTGGGAAACAACAGTAAGGCGATCATTACGGGAGATATAACACAGGTTGACCTGCCTTATTTGCGCAAGAGCGGTCTTGTTGATGCCTTGGAAATACTTGATGATATCAAGGGAATCGCTATTTTTAAATTCACACACAAGGACGTTGTACGCCATCCGTTGGTGCAAAAAATAATTTTGGCTTATGAAAAGCGCGACCGCGAAATGCCAAAGCGCGATAATAACGAGCGCTCGAGCCGAGAGGCTTTTAAAAGGAGACCTAAAGAATGATTAAAATATATTTCGATATATTAACAGAACCTATTCCGAAGCTGTACGAAACCTTGATGAAACGCGTTATAAGAACCGCTGTAGGAGAGCGTTTTCCCAATCATCGTTTCGAGGTTAACGTAACGGTTTGCGATGATGAAACGATACGTGAGATCAACCGCGAGCATCGCGCAATCGACCGTGCTACCGACGTTTTATCTTTTCCGTTTTTTGATTTTGAAACACCCGAGATTTTTACGCTCCTCGGCGATATAGTTATATCTCGAGATACCGCATACCGCCAGGCGGAGGAATACGGCCATTCTCCCAAACGCGAATTTTGTTTTTTGGCGGCACACTCGGCACTTCATCTTCTCGGATATGATCACGAGACCGACGAAGAACGCGAAGAGATGGAAGCAAAACAGCGCGAAATATTAGATAAGCTCGGAATAAAGAGGTAAATATGACTAAAACAGCATTTATAATGATAGCGGGCAAGCCCAACGTTGGTAAAAGCACGCTCTTAAATACCATACTCGGCGAAAAGGTTGCCATAGTTTCGCGCAAGCCGCAAACCACAAGAAACAGAATAACCGGTGTTTTAACCAAAGGAGAGAACCAGTACGTTTTCACCGATACACCGGGTCTTCATAAGCCCAAAACGCTTCTCGGCGAATATATGATGCGTTCGGTCGGCAATGTTGCCGATAATTCGGATATTATTCTGTTTGTTGTTGAAGCGGGAAGTGAGCTTAACCCCAGCGAGAAAAGCGCTTTGGATAAATATTCGGCTTCGGGTCTTGACGTTATTCTTGTTATCAATAAAACCGATCGCGCAAACAAGATAAAGCTTGCCGAGCAGATAATGGCGCTTTCTACTCAATATAAGTTCCATTCGGTTATTCCGGTTTCGGCGCTTACGGGCGACGGCGTTGATATTATTCTCTCGGAGCTCGATCCTCTTCTTACCGAAAGTATTCATTTCTTTCCCGAGGATTACATCACCGATCAGCCCGAGCGTAAGATATTTGCCGAGCTTATCAGAGAAAAGGTATTGCGCCTTTTGGATGATGAGATCCCTCACGGCGTTGCGGTTTCGGTTGAAGATTTTTCCGAAAAGAAAGGCATGATATCTGTCAGAGCCGAGATATATTGCGAAAGAGAATCGCATAAACGCATTATAATCGGCAAAAACGGTTCGATGCTGAAAAAGATCGGAACCTATGCCCGCGAGGATGCCGAAGCGCTCTTTGAAACCAAGGTTTTCCTTGACCTTTGGGTAAAGGTTAAAGAAAACTGGCGCGACCGTCCTTCGCTTCTTTCCGATTTCGGCTTTAAGGACGAAATTGAATAATGAAATTTCAGACAAAGGGAATCGTTGTCCGAGAAACACCAAAGGGCGAAACCAGCAAGCTTCTTACCGTTATAACCTCAACGCACGGCGTTATCACGGTAAACGCGAAGGGTGTAAGGCGGCTTTCTTCTCCATTTCTTAAAGCTTCGCAGCTTTTTGCGTTTTCTGAATTACTATTGCACGAAAATAACGGTTTTTACACGCTTTCCGAAGCGGTTTTGATAACCGATTTTTACCCTTTGAGAAAAGATATAAAAAAATATGCGTTAGCTTGCTATCTTTGCGAGCTCGCTTCCGATTTTTCTGTTCCGGGCGAAGACAGCGGCATAATTTTGCGCTTGCTGTTAAATTCGCTTTATGCCGTTGAAAACTCGCTGGCATCCGAAGAGCTTATCAAGGCTGCATTTGAAATAAGGCTTTGTGCCGAATGCGGTTTTCCGCCGGATGCAACCTGTTGTGCCGAATGCGGCAACGATCTTTCGAAAAGCGATGCCGTGTTCGATATAGCGGAAGGTGTGATATTTTGTACTGATTGCTCATCACATTCTTCCGAACGGGTATTGTTAACCCCATCTGTTATAAAAGCAATAAATCATATAGTTGAAAAGGATATGTCCAAATTTATTGCTTTCAGGATCAGCGATAGAGATATGGGCTTGCTTTGCTCCTGTGCGGAAAAATATATACTTGCCCGTGCAGAGCGCGGGTTCAAAACACTTTCTTTTTACAAGCATTGTGAGGAAATCTGATGAAAGGCTTTGAAAAAGCTAAACATATTCTTGAATATGATAAAATCGTTGCTTCGGTTTCATCATTTGCAGTAACGGCTCCCGCCAAAGAGCTTATTAAGGCATCGGTTCCGGCAACCGATGCGGTTATTATCGCTCGGCTGTTAGATGAAACAGAGCAAGCATTCGAGCTTTTGATGCTCAAGGGCTCTCCGACGTTTTCTGCGCCCGAAGGAGTTGTTGATTCGGCGGACAGAGCAGAAAAAGGCGCGATGTTGACCCCGCTTGAGCTTCTGAATATTGCATCTCTTTTAAGAGCGGTAAATTATATTAAAAAATATCCCGAAGGAAAAGAGCTTCCTGCTCTTTATCCCTATTTTTCAACGTTAACCGAAGCGCGCGGTCTGGCAGACGAGATCTCTATGAAAATAATCGGTGAAGATATGATTGCCGATGATGCTTCAAGCGAACTTTACCGCATACGCCGCGAAATACGCCGCGCCGAAGAGAGCGTGCGCGAGATTCTTGCTAAGCTAACAATGGGCGAGAATTCAAAATACCTGCGCGATGCTATCGTTACAATGCGCTCCGGCAGATACGTTATTCCCGTTCGCGCTGAGCATAAAAACGATATCAAAGGCTTGGTGCACGATTCCTCGGCATCGGGTCAGACCTTGTTTATCGAGCCGATGGCGGTTCTTGAAGCAAATAATAAATTGCGTGATCTTAAAGGTAGAGAAACCGAGGAAATCGAACGAATACTTTTTGAGCTTTCGGGAAAGGTTGCTTCGCTGGCAAACGTTATTCGCATCGATTACAAAGCCATGACCGATCTTGATTGCATTTTTGCACGCGCCCGTTATTCATCCGATATAATGGGAATTCGACCCATAACAAACGCTAAAGCAATAAAGCTGGTTCGCGCGCGTCATCCGCTTATCCCGCGTGATAAGGTGGTTCCGATAAGCGTTGAATTCGGTGATAGCGAAAACGCTTTGATCATAACCGGTCCCAACACGGGCGGTAAGACCGTAACCTTAAAAACGCTCGGACTCCTCTCGATGATGGCGCAAACGGGCTTATATATCCCTTGTGATGACGGAAGCTCGCTTCCCGTTTTCGATGGCGTTCTTGCCGATATAGGCGATGAACAAAGCATCGAGCAATCGCTTTCAACCTTCTCGTCGCACATGGTTAATGTGGTTTCGATTCTTAAAGAATGTAAAACCGGCTCGCTCGTTCTGTTTGATGAGCTCGGCGCGGGAACCGACCCTACGGAAGGCGCATCGCTCGCAATAGCAATACTTGAAAGGGTTCGCGCATCGGGCGCGATAGTTGCGGCGACGACTCACTATTCCGAGATAAAACTTTATGCGCTCGATACCGAGGGCGTGCTCAACGCCTCGTGCGAGTTTGATCTCGCGACTTTAAAACCGACATATAGGCTTATAACCGGCATTCCGGGCAGAAGCAACGCGTTCGAGATAAGCCTTAGGTTAGGAATGGATGAATCGATCGTAGAGCGAGCAAAGGAACTGCTCGCCGAAGATAATATCCGTTTTGAAGACGTTATCGTGCGTCTTGAAGAGACCGAGCAGGATCTCAGAAAAGAAAGAAGCGAGACAGAAAAGGCTCGCGCCGAGGCTTTGAAAATTCGCGAAGAAGCACGCCGCGAGGCAAAGGAACTGAACGACCGTGCGGAAGCCGAGCTCGACCGCGCAAGAGCGCAGGCGCAACGTATTCTCGAGGCTGCAAAAGCGTCAAGTAACAGCGTTTTCAACGAGCTTAACGAGTTGAAGCGTGCAGATGCAAAACGGCTTGAAGCCGCACGCATCGACGAAGCGCGTCGTGCTATAAAGCAACAGCTGAAGGATGCTTCGGCCTCGATAGCCGATCTCGAGGAAAGCGATATTGAGGATGAGGATTACGTTCTTCCGCGCGCACTTGCAGTTGGCGATAGAGTGATGCTTGCCGATATAGGCAGAGAAGCTGTTGTGAAGAGTATTTCGGGAGATACGGTGTTCACGGTTTCGGGCAGATTCGAAACGAAAACGAATATAAAGAACATTCGTCTTATCGGCGGGCCCGAGGTTGAGAACAAGAGTAAGCAAAAGGGTAAAGCGCAATACACCCACAGCGTTTCTGCGGTTAAAAACGAGATCGACGTTCGCGGCAACACCGGCGACGATGCTTGGTTTATGATCGACCGTTATCTTGAAGATGCAATACTTGCAGGTCATGAATACGTTTCGGTCATCCACGGAAAGGGAACGGGCGCGCTTCGTTCTGCACTTTGGCAGTATTTCCGTCAGGATAAAGCAAGAATAAGAACCTTCCGTTCAGGCCGTTACGGCGAGGGCGACCTCGGTGTTACTATTCTTGAATTGAAGATAAAAAAGTAATATTGAAAGAGCTTTGTAGTTTCTCAATGCTTTTTCGAAGAAAACAAACAGCCGAGGAATTTCCTCGGCTGTTACCTTATAGCAACGAAATGTTGCTTGATTATTCGTATTACTTTTGATAAACTGAATTTAGCAAAAAGAGGTGTTGCAATATGATAGGCGAAAATATAAAATACTTTAGAACAAAAATGAATCTAACTCAAGAAGAACTCGCAAATAAATTGAATGTTACAAGGCAAGCAATCTCAAAATAGGAGAACAATAAGTGTGAGCCGGACTTGAATATGCTTCGCAATATCGCAACTGTGTTGTCCGTGACCGTAGAAGAATTGCTTGATGGTGAATGTACTGTTCAAATACAAGCCGTAAGTAAAGAAACACAACCTGCACTTCGCTTTATTGGTAAAAGATACAATGGCAACGAAAGCATTTATATCAAATGGAAATTGTGGAAAGATAATCATTGGTTTTCTATATTAGAAAACTTGAATATCCGATATGCGAATTCATATATAGGTGCAAAACGCATTGTCAGCGGACGTTTAGAATATTGGATTGGAATGCTCTTCCTGCCGGATGCTGATGTTCCTGAAGGATTTGAGTATATAGATATCGACAAGATTAACTTGGCAAATTTCCAATTGAAAGGAACAGCACATAAAATCACTTCCTTTGAAACACATAACCTTTGTCTCGATGAACTTGACAAAAACGGAATGATACGTTTTGAAGATCATTGGTGTTTCGAGTGTTATGATGATAAGTCTATTGATTACATTGGAACTGACAAATCAATGACAATTGATTATAAAATATCCATATTGTAAACAAACAGCCGAGGAATCACCTCGGCTGTTTGTTTATATGCAGAATCTGAAGAAACTATTTTATAACAGAAAAGAACTAAATCGTATTTCTTAAAAACAACATATTTCGTATGGCAAAATAAGCACGCCACCAAGCAGTTGCAATATGTTGCTCGGGATAATCCGTCCACCATTGCCAAGTGACAGGAAAACCTCCGTCTTCGGATTGATACTGTCGCAACAGTTCACGTTCTTTCAATAAAAGTTCTTTGTTGTCCTCATAGAACATGCTGTCCTTTGAGAGAATAAAGTCGGACGGTTTCGTATGATACTCGGCAAACCATAAATCATAATTGGGATTGATACAATGCTTAACTTGCTTTCGTAAAAGCTCGGAAAACTTGTACATATCAAAAATTGAGGCTTTGGCTACCATACAATCATCATATAAATTGCAAAAACAGGTTGTAACGTGCTGTTCATCAAAAGGAATACTTGCTTCCAAAAAGACAAACGCTTCTTTTGCAATCGATACGCCCTTTTGATACAATTCCGTTTTGGGATCGGCATACCGTATAATAAACCCTGCAAGACTTGCTGTCGGGTTATATTTGAACTCGCTACCACCGTCGCCATATGTCCACCATGTTGCATGCGGATAATCGTTGTTGGTCGGAACAACATTCAGCCATTGACGGTGATCCTCGTCAAAATCCGCTCCGCTTTCCAAATAGCGCAAAATTCCTTCAACAATCGGATGCGTTGCATCTTTCCAACCGATTTCTCTTAACACTTCGGTTGCAAACCATGTCGCAATCGGTGTTGAATTGGGGTTCCAACAATCCGGCTCCAAAGCATAACCAAATCCGCCGTCTTCGTTTTGATATGCAGCGAGAATCTGTATAACCGTTTGAGCAGAACCGTTTTCAAAATGAAATTGCCACCTTGCAAGATCAAGAGGACGAGCGTAGCGATAAACAAAACTTCTTGTTTTTTCAAACATACTCATCATAACAATGCTCCCATAAATCTCTCGGGCATTTTTCCGTAGTTTACGGATTCAATGGCGTCGATAATATCTGCTTTTCGTTCTTCGGCATTGGGCAGGTCGCAAACAATGTCATTGAGGTCATACGGACCGTTGCGGAAGTGTCCTACGGATGCGCCGTGGAATTCTCCGTCTATAAGGAGATACTGCAACGGCTCGTGATCATATTCAAGACTATCGGTAAGGCGTTTTGAGTAGTCTTTCAAAATGTGTTCGTGGGATTTATAAAGAAAATCATTTCTGTGAAGTGCATAAACAAAATGCATTTCCTTGGGTTCATAAGTTTCGAGCAATTCGGCATCCGTTTTGAGCATGAATCCGCTGTCGGATGCTACCAAAATACCTTCTGCTACTAAATCACTCACCGCAAGCTTTATTTCCTTTTCGGGCAGTTTATAGAATGATTTTGCCATTGCGGTATCGAACCAAACAAGTCGGTATGCAAATCTCTGTAATACGATTTTTAGAGCTTCGTGTCTTGTGTATCTGTTTTGATTAACATTGGGGAACATCTCACCAAAACGATACCAGCCTCTGTCCCATTCACCGTCGTACTGGTCCTCGTAGATCAAAAACGCTTCTTGCAAACGGTGAAGAATAGGTGTTATCTGCTTTACAAGCAATCCTGTTTCTTCTTTTATCTGCTGAATGGTGTACGGACCCGACGTTTCTATAAGTTCAAGAATTGTTAATTGGTCTGCGGTAGGTTTTGTAAGCGGTTTTCGATAAAGACCGATAAACAGCTCCATATCCTCGGGAACGATCCAACCAAGGTTACCGCCCGAAAAACGCCCTTTGATAAGCTCTCGCTTTAACTGTCTTTCTCGGTTGAACTCAATATCATTAAAATCGGTTCTGAAAGAAAGTGTAGGCGGTTCGCCAAAACCGTTCCAATATACATTCTGTCCCGGTTGCATATCTCGATAAAGGTTTATGTATTTGCTTTCATCAGCTTTATAAACAAAGCATTGACGCTCCATACGGAGAGAAATGATTTTTTCGTTCATCTTATTTCTCCTGTCGTTTTTTCTACACTATACCATCCCAAACGCGACAACAGTATGTCATGTTTTCTTGGGAAAGCTCCGAAAGACAACAAAATTTCCATCCGGATCACAGAATCGCATATTCTTTGCTCCCCAAGGGCGCATAGTCGGCTCATCAATTATTTTTATTCCTAAACGTTTTAGTCTGACAAATTCATCGTCTACATCGTCAACAGTAAACGCCATAGACATATATGGATTTCCTTTTGTTGCTTGATCACAATATAGAATGGATAAAAATGCCCCGCGTGTTTTAATTTCTTGATGAATATCATCATCGGAGTCCGATGTAGTTTGTAACACTTTTTGATAAAATTCGGAAAGTCGCTTTACATCATTTGTAATAAGGCATATTCCCTCAAATATCATCGTTTATATTCTCCTTTTTATAATACCTTATCCAACACAACAACAGTATGTCATGTTTCGTACTGTTTTTTAATTTCATCCAGCGTTGATTTAATTAGCTCAACCATTTCGGGAGGTTCGAGCACCTTTACTTTAGCACCAAAGCTCAAAAACCATTCCAAAGCACCTTTTTGGGTTGTAAAACCCCACTCGGTGTACAGTTTTCCGTCTTCCTGCACGGTAAAGCAAGCGTGTCCGTGTTCCTCAACCAAGCGGTATTTGACAGACGGATCATACACTGCAGTAATAATATAGTCATCCGTCATGTGAGAACCAAACTGTTTTTTCTCCTCGGGAATGTCTCTTGCAGTATATGATTCATCGGTGATCTGCAGATCCCACAGTCGGCGGAGCTTGTACATACGAAAATCCTGCCGCGCCTTGCAAAATCCAAACACATACCAGTCTGACCATTTGAAAACGATCAGATGCGGTTCGATCAGCTTATCTGTCTCGCCTTTTGGATAGCAGTAATGGAATGAAATGCACTTTGACTCTTTCATCGCCGGTTTTATAACATCAATTTTTAAGGCAAGATCATCTTTATAAAACGAGGATAAATCAATAATCATATTATCCGCAAGTTTAATTGCGGAATTACCGCCAATTTTCTGTGCAAGCTTTTCGGCAGAAGCAGAATTGGATACACTGTCAAGCGATTTGAGCCCTGTAAATATAGCGGTTAGCTCTTGCTCAGTAAACACAGTAGTATCAAGAGAAAAGCCTTCCATTATTGAAATTCCGCCATTTACGCCTTGTGTCGTAACGATAGGAATGCCGGCTTTGCAGATGTCATCAATATCACGATTGATAGTACGTCGTGACACTTCAAATTTTTCGGCGAGGTATGGGGCTGTAACTCGTTTTTGTTGTTGTAAAATTGTTATAATACCAATAAGACGCTCTATCTTCATTTCACATTTCAATTCTCGGACTTAGCATAGTATATAATACTTTATATCATTTAATGGAAAACTCATTAAAATACATATTTTTAATAAACGAATCGGCGAATATTTCATTATCGGCCAACTCGATCGCATTGATTGAATCGGCGAGTCCGACCGATTCGTTAAGGTAATTATCGTTCAGCAAAGACATTGTGATTCCGTCGATTGCAGAGCAATCAAGCATAACCTTTTTGGCACAGTTTTTCGGTATCATACCTATGAGCTCGGCATTTTCGGGGTTAATTCTTTGTCCAAAGCTTCCTGCAAGATAGAGTGCTTCCAAAGAATCCGACGAGACCGAGGCGGTTTCCAGCAAGGTCTTTAGCCCTGAATAGACAGCCGATTTAGCAAGCTGAAGCTCGGCGACGTCTTCGGGTTTAAGCTGTGCCGCGCCGAATTTCGGCAAAGACTTATTTATGCTTCCGTCAAAACCGATATATCCGTTTGCAAGAAGGAAAGCAACCGCGTCTATCAGACCGCTTCCGCAAAAGCCGATAGGCTCGCTTGAAGAACCGATAGCGGTTATGATCGGTTTTCCGTTTTCGTTATCTATCTTGCGGATAGCGCCGTTTGTTGCAGTCATTCCGCAGGAGATATTTGCGCCCTCAAAAGCGGGGCCCGCAGGGGAAGAACAGGCAAAAAGCTGTTTTCCGTTCCAAAGAATACATTCGTTGTTTGTTCCTATATCGCAGAGAGCGCTCGGTGAATTGCTTCTATACATTTGCGAAGAAAGCAATGATGCAACGGCATCGCTGCCGATATATGCAGAAACGCATTTCATGTAATAACGGTTGCCTTCCCAGAACCCAAACAGTGTTTCGGGCTCGAAGGGCGCTCTTGCAATACCCGAAACGCTTCTTCCGCTTAAAAGCAAAAGCATTGCGGTGTTTCCGGCGATGATATAATAATCAACCTTGTGGCCGAACCGTTTGCAAGATTGCTCTAAAGCCAAATCGGCGAGCACTTTAAGCTCGTTTGCACCGCCGTTTTCGGCATAGGTTATTCTTGTTATAACGTCAGCGCCTCGAATGCGCTGTGGGTTGGGCATTACGTCGCTGAACAACAGCGCGCCGTCGGGAAGGGAAAAGTATCTGATCGCAATAGTCGTTGTGCCAAGGTCCACCGCCGCGGCAATGCATTGCTTTTTACCGGAAATCGGCGCGATCTTAATTGAAGCGTTGCGCGATATTTCCGCGGAAATATCAACACGTTTCGGAATATCGACCGTGCAATCACCGATTGCGTAAGCCATGCAGGCAAGCCGCATACCGATATGATACGCGTCGCCCAAAAATGCTTTTTCAACTTCTTCGGCATCCGAGCAAGCGCCTATTGCCGCAACCCTGCAGTTTCCGCAAATACCGCGGCTTCCGCAAGGCGCGTCAAAGCAAAAGCCGCTTTCTGCAATAGCGTCTCTGAGCTTTACTTGATGATCGTATTCTTTTTCAAAGTAATCGTTCCCGCATCGGATAACCAATTTAAAAGACATTTGTGCACCTTCTTGATGTTATGAATTCATTTTATCAAAACCGCTTAGCTATGTCAATTATTTATATGCATTACGATTGAATGAAATTATATATTTGAAAAATGAAATTTGACATTTGGATTGATATGTGTTAAAATTATTATGCTATTTTGTTGGCTCGGAGGAGCAAAAAAATGAAAAAAGACGTTGTTATAATCGGCGCAGGCCCCGCAGGTATTTTTACTGCGTTGGAGCTTGTAAGAAAAAACGGTAATAAGAATATTCTTATCGTTGAAAAGGGTAAGGCTATCGAAAATCGCAGGTGCCCCAAAAACATAACAAAGCAATGCGTTAGCTGTAAGCCGTATTGCCATATCACAAGCGGTTTTTCGGGCGCAGGCGCATTTTCGGACGGAAAGCTTTCGCTGAGTGAAGAGGTTGGCGGCGATCTGCCGAGACTTGTCGGCGATGAGCTCGTCAGAGAAACTATTGGTTACACGGATAAAATTTATCTTGAATTCGGTGCCGATGAGCATATAGAAGGAATAAACGCAAGCGAAGAGGTAAAAGAGATCAGAAAGCGCGCAATAAAGGCGGGCTTGAAGCTTGTTGATTGTCCTATTCGACACCTTGGCACCGAGAAGGCGCAGGATATTTATCTCGCTATCGAAAAATATCTACAGAACAACGGCGTCGAGATGATGTTTGGCTGTGAATGCAGCGGATTGATTCTAAAAGACGGCAAATGCCTTGGCGTTCGCGTTGAAGAGCACGGCGTTGAGAAAGAAATATTTGCCGATTACACGGTTGTTGCAACAGGCAGAAGAGGTGCCGATTGGCTCGAGCATATATGTGAGGCAAACGGCATTGCACACGAGCCGGGCACGGTTGATATCGGTGTTCGCGTTGAGGTTCGTAACGAAATAATGGAGACCGTAAACCGCGCACTTTATGAATCGAAGCTTATCGGTTACCCTCATCCGTTTAAAAATAAGGTCAGAACCTTCTGTCAGAATCCCGGCGGTTTTGTAAGCCAAGAGAATTATGATAACGATCTTGCCGTTGTGAACGGACATTCATATAAAGAATTGAAGAGCGACAATACAAACCTTGCCATTCTTTGCTCTCACAATTTCAACGTGCCGTTTAATCAACCTATTTCCTATGCACAAAAGGTTGGCGAGCTGACCAATATGTTAGGTGCGGGTCATATCCTCGTTCAGCGTTTCGGAGATATTCTGGACGGTAAACGTACTTGGCAAAAGGAACTTTCGCAATCAAACGTGCGCCCGACCTTGCCCGATGCCGTTGCAGGCGATATAACGGCGGCTATGCCGTATCGTGCAATGGTTAACATAATTAATTTTATACATGCGGTTGATAAGGTCGTTCCGGGCTTTGCATCGGGCGAGACCTTGCTTTATTCACCCGAACTTAAGTTTTACAGCAACCGAGTTAAGATGGATGCCGATTTGAACACAAATATTGCAGGTCTTTATTGTCTCGGTGATTCAAGCGGCTGGACAAGAGGCTTGATGATGGCTTCGGTTATGGGTGTTTTAATGGGCAGAAAGATAGCCAAGGAACAATGATCCCTATATCGAATTATTAAAGTTGTTGATCAACAATAATCGGAGGAAAGCAATGAATTACGGCAACTGCAATGTGAATAAATTCAGTATACAGCCCGCGTGCGCCAAAGCCTGGCAAATCCGCAGGCTTACATTGCTATACTCTTTTTTTGGTGATTAACCGCTACTGATCACATCATAAAGATAAAAGCAGTGCAGGCAGAAAGAATCGCTTGCACTGCTTTTTATATTTAGATAAGGAATACAATATGAAAAAGGAGAACGCTATGAAAACAAAAGACTATTTGGAAAATTATTATCGAAACTATGATGAAGAGGGAAGACTTCTTTCCAAGCATGGCAGAATCGAATATATAACAACGATGCACTATATTGAAAAATATCTCACGCCTGCTGCAAAAATTCTTGAAATCGGTGCAGGAACAGGAAGATACAGCCATACTTTGGCGCGCAAGGGCTATGTTGTTGATGCCGTTGAGCTTACGGAATATAATATGGAGCTTTTTAAAAAGAATACCGAAAACGGCGAAAAGGTTAACATAATGCAAGGCGATGCGACCGATTTGTCGCTGCTTTGCGAAGAAAGCTATGATATAACATTGATGTTGGGTCCTATGTATCATCTTTTCGATAAAAAGGAACAGCTTAAGGCCCTGTCGGAAGCGATAAGGGTAACTAAAAAAGGCGGTGTCGTTTTCGTTGCCTACTGTATGGCTGACCCTACAGTTCTTTCTTACGGATTTATTCGCGGAAAGATCTACGATATCATAAACGATTGTATGCTCGACCCCGAAACCTTCGAAACGTTTTCACATCCGTGGGATATATTTGAGCTTTATCGTAAGGAACAAATCGATGAGTTGCGCGGTAACTTTAGTGTTACACAGCTTCATTACGTTGCAAGCGACGGATATGCTAACCATATGCGCGATACTCTTGCAACGTTGGATGATAACGCATATGAGATTTATGTCAAATATCATCTTGCAACCTGCGAACGTTTGGAGCTGACGGGATATTCTCACCATACATTAGATATATTCAGAAAGGATTAAGCTTAGTTCAAATGAACAGAGACGAGAAAAATATCTCGTCTCTGTTGTATCATTGCGCCGAAACAAGTCTGTCTCGGCGGTGCGATTTTAGTTAGGAAGAATAATAGTTGTTAAGGCTTTTCTTTGATCTTTAGTGGGCTCCTTAAGCTTTCCGTTGTTTAAAAGTGCATAAATACAATGCAGTAAGAACCAACCGTCTGCGTGGAATACAGATTGCAATTCGTATGCCTTGACTTTTCTCAAATGCTCCGGAACAGCTTCAAGAGCGGCTTTGATATAAGGTGCTTTTAATTCGGCAAATTCGGTTTCATGCTTTTCCTTGATTTTATCACCGATGGCGAACAGTTTATCAAGAATATCCCTGTTCGCGAATTCAACTATTTGCCAAGATGTTTTGAAATGTCCGTCGTAATCACCGTTCGTTTTTATGTATCCGAGCTCGGAGAGCCACGCATATTCGTCTTTGGAAAGTAATCCTTCTTCGTGTTCTCTTTCGTAAAGGGTGATAGCTCGCAAGGTTTGTTCGGGATAACTCAAGAAATTAATATCTCGACTTGACCATTCACTGTTGATCTGCCATAGAATATATTTGCCGTTACTGTTCCACATAGGTCCGCACCAGTTTTTCATATGCACATAATTATCAGGCAATTCAAGGTTATCTTGAACAACCGAAGCGCTGAATATATTATGTGCACCGTCGGGGCGAAGTGTGGCAACTTCGTCAAATGAAATGCTGTTATCCATAAGATCATCACCGGAATGCGCGGCGATATAAGGGATCAAACTCCAAAGCAAAAAGTTTTTATCTCTTTTCGGCGATTCGGTAAGAGAGATAGGTTCATCGCTTTGATTGCAACGTATATCGTTATCATTTAAAATTCCCGAGGTCATCAGTTCATCATAAAGCTCGTTGGCAAAAAGCTCGGCGGCGCGTTTATACATATCGTTTTGCATGGCAAGCAATTCTGAGGTGGGCTCGTTGATGATGAAATTAAGAATATATTTATCCTTTTTCATTAAAAGATAACCATATTTTTCAAGGTTTTCTGCTTCACTTTCTATATAAACGGGTGAAACACCGAGATCATCGGCAATTTCATTAATGGTTTTTGCGGTGTTGCGCAAGCAATAGCAAATATTTTGCGCGAGCGCCGAACGGAAGAATTCATCAATGGATTTTGTGCCGCTCGAACCGTTGATCGAGAAGCGGTTAAGCTTTATCGGATTAAATTTAAGTTCGCTTGTTTTTCTCATTGTATCCATACCTCTTTTTAGTTCTTTTTTTGCTTCAAACAAGTGCCATTTGACAGTGCCGAGAGGAATAGAAAGCTCGTTTGCTATGTCAGCTTGCTTTCGGTTTTCGAAGAAATAGGCAATAACTATTCTTCTTTGCATTTTCGAAAGATATGCTATTTCGGCTTGCAAACGGCGGATAGTGTCTTCATCGTCATCTGCTTCGGTATCGTCAGAAGGCTCCGCGATAAGCTCGGAAATTTCCTCAAACGAAACACCTATTGCGCTTTTTGCGTTATCTCGGTAATAGTTACTTAAGGAATTGTGGGCGACTGTCCATATGAATTTACCCATATCGGTAACATCGTTCTTGTTTAGTAGTGCTCTAAACGCCCGTGTTACGATCTCTTGCGACAAATCCTCGGCATCGTGAATGTTTTTACACCGTTTCAATGCAAAACCGAATATTGGCTTTATATATTCGGTTATCGTATTCTCAACATCTTGTCTGTTCACTTGTTTGCACCTCTTTGAAAGCTTTCACACATATAGACACGCAAAAAGAAAAAGGTTGGAACTTTTTGAAAATTATAACATATTATTTTTCATTTTGAAATGCCTATACCAAACTTATTGAACGCAAGTAACAAAAAAATGATTATTTACAAAACATTATTTGGCTATTGGTTGACAAACCTTTCGCGCAATGGTATATTTATATTGTAAAGAAAGTGAGGCAACAGATATGAGTTCGGCCGATAAAGCGTTTATTGCTACATGCAAAGATATAATCGAAAACGGAAGCTGGGTTCGCGATGAACGCGTTCGCCCTCATTGGGATGACGGCGAGCCCGCATTTACCAAAAAGAAGTTTTGCGTTGTTAACCGTTATGATCTGTCAAAAGAGTTTCCTTTGCTCACGCTGCGCCCTATTTCGTTGAAAAAGGCTGTTGATGAGATTCTTTGGATATGGCAAAAGAAATCTAACAACATCAATGATCTAAACAGCAAAATATGGGATGCATGGGCTGATGAAAACGGTTCTATCGGCAAGGCATACGGTTATCAGATGTCTGTTAAGCACAAATACAAAGAAGGCGAATTCGACATGGTCGACCGCGTGCTTTTCGATTTAAAGAACAATCCCTGCAGCCGCAGAATTATGACCAACATTTATAATTTTGCGGATCTCAGCGAAATGGCTCTTTATCCCTGCGCTTATTCAATGACGTTTAACGTTACCGACGGCAAGCTTTGTGCAATTCTTAATCAGCGCTCGCAGGATATGCTTGCGGCAAACGCTTGGAACGTTGCGCAGTATGCCGCGCTGGTGTTAATGTTTGCTCAGGTTTCGGGTCTTGAAGCGGGCGAGTTTGTTCATGTTATTGCCGATGCTCATATTTATGACCGACACATTCCCATAGTAGAAGAGCTTATTAAACGCGAATCATATCCCGCACCGAAGGTTATTCTCGATCCCTCCGTTAAGGATTTTTACGATTTCACACCCGAAAGCTTTACTGTAGAGAACTACGTTCACGGCGAATCTATCGGAAAATTCCCCGTTGCAGTTTAATACGGAGGCAAAAATGAAACTTGTTGTTGCGGTTGATAAAGAGTGGGGAATAGGCTATAAAGGCGATCTTCTTGCAAGAGTTCGTGCCGATTTGCGCTATTTTCGAGCTTTAACCAAAGATAAAACCGTTATTCTCGGCTCAACAACGCTTGCCACTTTTCCGGGCGGAAAGCCCTTAAAGGACAGAGTTAACATCGTTTTGAGCAGAAGGAGCGATTATGCTCCCGAGGGCGCGATAGTGGTGCATTCGATTGATGAACTGCTTAAAACTCTCGAATCATACGACGATGAAAACGTTGTTGTTATCGGTGGTGCGAGCGTATACAGTCAGCTTTTGCCTTATTGTGATACGGCTTACGTTACAAAGTTCGATAAGAGCTTTGAAAAGGATACCTTCTTTGAAAACCTCGACGCATCAGCCGAATGGGAATTGGAATCGGTTGGCGAAGAGCAGATAAGCGATCCCGAAACCGACAGCGAAGCGGGTATGAAATTCAGCTTTTGCGTTTATAAACGCGTTGCAAAATGAAAATACTTGTTTTCTCGGATTCGCACGGTTGTGTTGAACCGATGATCGAAACGATTCGTTATGAGCGTCCCGATGCGGTATTCTTTCTCGGCGATATGGTTGCCGATATCGACTCGGTTATTCGCGAGACCAAAAACGTCGCCTTTTACGTTGTGAGAGGCAATAACGATGTTTTCGGCCGCGAGCCCGACCGAATTTGCGTTTCTCTCGGAGGCAGAACCTTCTTTGCTACTCACGGTCATTTATACCGCGACATCCTTTCTTTATCACTTGCGGCAAAAGAACGAAGCGCTGATACCGTTTTGTTCGGACATACGCACCGTCCTTTTAACGATACCGAAGACGGAGTTTCGATAATAAACCCCGGTAGCGTGCGTGATACAAAAACTTATGGGGTCTTTGTTGAAGGAAAAGAGCCCGAAATCAAAAGAATGTAGCTGATAGTTATGATAATTTCTGTTCGTTCGGCGATTGCCGAGGATACCGATGCAGTATACGGTTTATTAAGAACGATAGCCGATATTCACAGGGAAGCCCGTCCCGATATGTTTCCCGATCTTGTTAGCAAATACACTCCCGACGAGGTTAGAGAAAGACTTTCGCGTTCGGAAAACGGAGTGTTCGTTGCGGAATCAGACGGGTCGGTTATCGGATACGTGTTCTGCGACGTTATAAAAGAGGGGCGTGGGACCACTCTTTATATTGACGATCTTTGTGTTGACGGCTCTATGCGGCGAAGCGGCGTTGCTTCGGCGTTGATGAACCGTGCGGAAGCCTATGCAAATGAAAAGAATTGTAAGGCATTGATGCTTAACGTGTGGGAATTCAACGAATCTGCCATCGCTTTTTATGAAAAATACGGGTTCTTAACAAGAACTCGTCATATGGAAAAGTTTTTATAATTCAGCAAACAGCAAAAGCTTGTAAAGGAGCTTTATTTATGAATATTATACGTTTTCTAACTCCCAAAAGCAGCGTTGCTTATCTTGATTCTGCGGCGACGGTACGAAATGGCTTCGAAAAGATGACATATCACAAATACCGTGCAATACCCGTTATTTCATCCGACGGAGTTTACGTCGGAACGGTTACCGAGGGCGATCTTCTTCGCAGTATGCTTAATTCGGGTGCAGGCGATATGCGCGAGCACGAAAAGGTTTGCATCAAGGACGTTGTAAGGGAAGGTTGGAATCCTCCTGTTAGTATTAACGCAACGGTCGATCAGCTTTTTCACAGAGTTACCGAGCAGAATTTTGTTCCCGTTGTTGACGATCGCGGTGTGTTCATAGGTATAGTTACACGAAAGGCTGTTATAACCTTTTTGTGTGAGATATATGAAAATTCGGTAAAACAATAACCAAACTGAAAAGCCAACCGAAAGGTTGGCTTTCCTCGGTTATATAATCCTTAATCATTCTATAATGTTTATGTGTTAAAATCAATAAAATTAACTATATGGGCGGTATTTCAAATGCTTAAACGCTTTATAACGGTTTTTATCATATTATCTTTGGTTTTATCGGTTGCCCCTCTGTCTGTGTTTGTTTCTGCCGGTGAATTGCTTGGTGATATCAACAAAGACGGCAACGTTAACGCTGTTGACTATGCTTTGGTTAAAAGAGCTGTGCTCGGCACGTATTTACCCGATTCGGAAGGGCTCGCGGCGTCCGATATCAACGGTGATGGTGAGGTTACCGCTATCGATTATGCCTTGATTAAGCGCAACGTGCTCGGCACTTACAAGATCAGAGAGCTGGATAACAGTATTCCGGTAAGTTATGCAAAGCAATATACCTTAAGTGTCGATCCGGGCAGCTCTTATCCCGACACCTATAATTGTGAATTGACCGACTCGGCAAATGCCTATTCCACAAGCTACACCAATCCTGCTTTTGTTGGCTTTTCTTCGAATATAGATATTGTTGTGGATCTTGAGGACGATGGAAAATATCTTAATGCGTTTGCTATCTCTTATTTAAGTGTTGATACTGCCGGCATTTATATTCCGCGTTCGGTATACGTTTATGGCTCGAACGATAATTCGAATTGGTCGAACGTCGGCAATATTTCGCTCCCGTCGTTCAAAGACAATATAATAGCAAACGCCAAGCTTGAATTGAGTGAAGAGGTTGATTACCGTTATATTAAGTTTAGTGTTACCAGAAGCGCAGCTTGGGTGTTCATCGATGAGATATACGTATATGCTAACGCAATTGACGCTACCGCATATGAAGCTTCAAACGTTTCGAATGCATATTCGTCCGATAAAACAACCGACACGCAGCGCGCGAACGAAGCCGCTAACGCTTTCAACGGAAATGTTTACGATAGTGATATCGGAGCGGTGCTAATATCCGAAGATTGTTCATACTCGATAGATTGCACGGGCTATGATTGGCGTTGCGGTGCAAACGGCAGTTTGCTAACCGATGCGATGACGACGGGTTCAAGCTTTGAAAATAAGGTTTGGGTTGGAGTTTCGCTTTCGGGCGGTGCATCCGCAACAGTTGATCTCGGTGCCGTTCAAAACGATATTTGCTCATTTGCTCTTCACAGCTTTAGCCGTTCGGCGATCGGAATCGATCTGCCTTTATACGTTGACGTAGAGGTAAGCAAGGACGGCGTTAATTATTACACGGTCGGACGCTCTTATGCATTGACTTCAAATCAAGAAAACTATGCATACCGCTTAATCTTCAAAAAGCTCATTTCGGCAAGATACGTTCGTTTTACGATGGCGGAGGGCAAGGATTATTGCTGGATAGAAGAGCTTGAGGTTTATGCAAACAGATCCGAAGCACCCGCAATCGAGAACGTATACGGTGAATTCGATATGATTCCTGCGAGCCAATCGGTATATTGGGATATATCATATGACTATAATCAAGTTCAGGTTCTTTCATCGGGCGCAAGCTATGAAATGATAAGCGACGTTCCCATGGATATGAAATCCTACGGAGACAGCAATACCTCGGAGGAAGCGGGATTGCTTACCGACGGCGTAACTACCGAAGACCTATATTGTTACAACGGTTATTGGAATCATTTTCAATCGGGTGCAGGAAGAAAAATTGTAATAGATATCGGAAAGATCTCTGCCATTTCTTCGTATTCGATCAGATTCCTTAACAGAAGCGCATGGGGAATAAGGCTTCCGAGCAACATTAAATTGGCGTTATCGGAAAACGGCAATGATTGGTATCTTGCAGAGAGCAGAAGTGATATCAGCGGTAATGATGAATCTATAGTTGAATTTACAGCTGAATTCGACAGATATTATCGTGCTCGGTATATTCTTATTTACATGACGGTCGATATACATGTATTTATTGATGAATTATATGTAAACGGCGTTAAGAACTACACTTACGGCACCGAGCTTTCGAGCGCCTCCTTGTACAAATATGATTTTTCTATTTCAGAATCGGCGGATAAAGGATATTTAGATGCGGACGATTCTGTGCTCGGCGGTGCAAAGGATATAACGCTTGTTTACCATAACAGCGGAACCATAAATGAGAATTATTTCCTTCCTTACGTTGCATATTTGGATGAAAACGGCGACATAAAGGATACTATGTTCGACGGTTATCTGTTTTTGCCGTCCACGGGAGAATTGCCCAGCGGCGGACGTCCCTACGGAACGAATATCGCTTCGGATTGGGAATATTTGTTTGACGATATTTTTGCATCTGACCGCGGATTTGCCGCTCTTGACCGTACCGCAGAAACGGTAAAGAAGGCTCTTGGCTTAAGCGAGCTTAAGCTTAAGGTTTTTGCAACTATTCCTCACATGGATGATACACTTTCGGAATTCGGCGATATCAACGGTGATTTTGTTAATGAGGATCTCACCTCGCTCGAAACAAGAGTTTTCGTTGCGCGCTATTATGCTGAAAGAATCGTAAACGAGTTTGAAAAAAACAGATATTCAAACCTTGAATTATGCGGCTTTTATTGGTTCCACGAAGCTATTGAAGGCGGCGATGCAGAAACATCAAAGGCGGTTAACGCCGAACTTGATAAAATCGGATATCCTATGTTTTGGATTCCTTATTATCAGGCATCGGGTTTTTCGAATTGGCAAGAGTTCGGTTTTGACGTAGGATGCTTACAGCCAAACTATGCATTTAGCCTTTCGGTTGATAAGTCGAGGCTTTACAATGCATCGAAGCTTGCCAAGCGTTATGGAATGTGCATTGAAATTGAAATAGATAACTCTTCTTTTGGAGATATTCGCTATTTTAAAAAGTATATGGATTATCTTAGTGTCGGGGCAGAGCTGGGCTATATGGATGGCGCGCTTCATATGTATTATCAAGGATATAACGATTTTGCTGTCGCTTGCCGTTCGAAAGACGATAGATTGAGATTGATTTATGAATACACATATCAATTCATAAAAGGCACGCTTGATGTTTGCCCCGATTCTAATGCGAAAATTTCTGTTTCAACAAAGAAAAACAACTTCTGTTCGGGAACCGTTAATTCCGACAGCTCCGATGTAGGTTACTATATTCTTTCGGAATCGCCCGAACACGGCACCGTTTCTTTTGCAGATGACGGAAGCTTCGTATATTATCCAAACAAGGATTTTAAGGGAATAGATAGCTTCAAATATAGGATAAGCAATTATCTCGGCTATTCCGAAGAATGCACTGTTACTGTTCAGGTAGGTTAATTAATGAATAAATTCAAGAAATGTTTAACGTTGTTCGGCACTTTTTTCAAAATCGGCGCTTTCACAATCGGCGGCGGATATGCGATGCTGCCGCTTATTCAGCGTGAGGTTGCCGAAAAGCATAAATGGATCACAGAGAGCGATATGCTTGATATAGTTGCTATTGCCGAATCAACACCCGGTCCTATCGCTATTAATACCGCAACCTTTGTAGGAAAACGAACTGCAGGCTTTTGGGGTGCTTTTTCGGCAACACTCGGAACTGTTTTGCCATCGTTTGTAATCATAATTGCACTTTCCTATATTCTTGATGTGGTTGCCGAGCTTGAGCCCGTTAAATTTGCGTTTAACGGAATCAGAGCAGGTGTTATCGCGCTGATAGTTAAGGCACTTTGGGGAATGGCAAAGCAATGCCCGCGTAATCTGTTTTCGCTTATTGTTGCAGTGTTGGCGTTCTCTGTCGTTTTATTCCTTGGTGTAAGCGTACTTTACGTTATTCTCGCAGGTGCGCTTATCGGGCTTTCTGCAGCAATAATATCCAAGAAGAGGGGAGAAAAGAAATGATATATCTTAAACTTTTTCTCACCTTTTTAAAAATCGGTGCATTCACCTTCGGCGGCGGCTATGCAATGCTTCCCTTAATGCAGGAAGCGGTACTGGCGAACGAATGGATGAGCGAAGAAGCCATGTTGAATTTTATTGCGGTTGCCGAATCAACACCCGGACCTGTTGCGATCAATATGGCAACCTATATCGGCATTGAGACGGGAGGGGTCTTTGGCGCTTGCTGTGCAACCCTCGGCGTAGTTCTTCCTTCTTTTGTTATTATTCTTATCGTTGCCGGTTTTTATGAAAAATACAAAAACAGCTTTATTGTTAAGGGGTGTATGAAGGGATTAAGACCGGTTGTTGTAGGCCTTATTGCCTCGGCGGTAATTTCGCTCGGGCTTGGCGTATTTTTCCCTTCGGGAATAACACTTCAGGCATTTGATTATAGCTTTTTCTGTTCGATCACCATATTTGCATTGGTTGTATTTCTTGCTTTCAAAAAGGTTAGCCCCATTTTGCTTATTTTGATTTCCGCGGGGCTGGGTATAGCAACCGGCTATGCCGAAAAGCTTATTATTTGATTATAAAACGGAGGTTTCAATGAAAAGGTTTGTTTCGCTGTCGTTGTGCTTTGCGCTGTTAATAACCGCATTTTCGTTTTTAGGCATTACCGCTTCGGCAAAAATGCCGGATCCTTCCGAGCTCAACGGCTATGAAAACCTATGTTTGACCTATACCTTTAATACCTCGCGCTACGATAACGGAAGACATACCGTTGAGGATCTTCGCCCTTACGTTGCTTATTATGACGAAAAAGGGAATATTAAGGACTATTTCTTTGACAGCTATTTATTTTTACCTTGCGTTCAAAGAGGCCCTTCCGGCGCTCCGATGCATGCAAGCTCCGATAATCCTACCAAGGCGATAGATTGGACGAGCTTTGTAAAAGATACCTTCGCAGATGGCTATAACGTTGATGCGCTTGAAGCGGCGTTTGGAAACGCAAAAAACGCTTTGGGAGATCCCGATAAAAAAGCGGGCGTTTTCTTCACTATACTTTATCCGACAAGAACATCAACAAGCTTTGGCGTTCTTGACGGAAAAAGCCTCGATTTTTCTAAAAAAGAGGATAGAAAATACGCAATAAAATGGATAATCGACGAACAGTTGAGGTTATATAACGAAGCAGGCTATAAAAACCTCGAGCTTGTCGGATTTTATTGGCTCGAAGAGTATTTGATGAATTATTCTCATACCGAAGAGGATAAAGAGCTTTTTAATTATGCCGCCGATTATCTTCATTCTCTTGGATTGAAGTTTATTTGGATTCCTTGGTATAAGGCCTATGGATATTCTTTTTGGGATGAGCTAGGATTTGACGTGGCTTGCATGCAACCGAATCTGTTTTGGATGAGCAATCCTGACAGCGAAAGAGTTGCCGATTCGATCGAGCTTTCGTCGCAATACGGTCTTTCTATGGAAATGGAAATTGATTACAACGCTTTTTCGAGTAACGATCATTTCGAAAGATATTTAACCTATCTTGAAGACGGCATGAAATACGGTGCGATGGATTCGGTGAAAATGTATTATCAGGGCGGAAAAACAGGCGTTTACTATGCCGCCGCAACTTACAGCGGAGCTCGGCATCGTGTGGTTTACGATCTGACTTATAAATACGCCAAGGGTACGTTAACGCAAAGCGACATAGATATGGCGAGAGCGGACTTATACGGTATCAAAGACATTGAATGGGTTTCTATCGGTAAGACGTATACCGCCTCGCAGGCTCACGTTGGAAGCGGCGGAGATTCGGAATATCAAAATATAAGCGGCAAAGAGCTGACGGATGGCATTCTTGCCTCTTCCGAGCTCGGAACCGAATGGCATAGCTTCCATACAACGCTTACAGATTCGGATGGTTATATGAACGTAACCGTAGATCTCGGTGAGATTCGCAATGATTTAAAATGCTTTGTGGCTCAGTTTAATAATTGCGATAATTACGGAATAGGCTATCCCGGCGAAATAAGAATATCAATTTCTGAAAACGGAACGAATTTCAAACTTTTATGCGAGCCCAAGCTTGACACCTCGGGATTATATTCTTTTATAAAATACGAATGTGGGCCCGTTAGAGCGAGATACGTTAAGCTTTCGTTTATCAATAAGAAATATAACTTTGTTTTCTGTTCCGAGTTTTTGATCGGCGCAGACAAAAACGCGTCGAAAAAGGTTATCGGCGACGTTGACGGTAACGCCACCGTTGAAGCAAAGGACTATTATTTGTGCAAGCGAGCGGCTTTGAAAACCTTTAAGCCCGATAATGCGTGCGTAGAACGCGGAGACGTTAACGGTAACGGTGTGCTCGATGCAACCGACTACGCCTTGATAAAAAGGCATGTGCTCGGCACTTATAAAATAAGTGAGTAACATAAGTGAATATGCGGCAGGCTATCCTGCCGCTGTTTCTTTGTTATATTGTAAGAGTAAATTGAAAACAGGTTCACCGTTTTGTGAAATTAATATATTGAAAAAATAAGGTATCTGTGATAAACTTAACAAGAAATCGAAATGCGGAGAATAATATGGTATTAGTTGCAACCTGTTTGTTTGGGCTTGAGAGGCTTTTAGGCGAAGAAATCGATAGCCTCGGTTATAAAAGAATAGAAACTATTGATGGCAGAGTAACCTTCGAAGCGCCCGTTGAAGCCATTGCCGAATGCAACATTCGATTAAGAACCGCAGAACGCGTGTTAATTAAGCTCGGCTCGTTTAAGGCACTTTCCTTTAACGATTTGTTTGAAGGAACAAAGGCTTTGCCTTGGGCTGATTTTATCGGTAAAAACGATGCGTTTCCCGTTAAAGGCCATTCGATAAGATCTAAGCTGTTTTCGATACCCGATTGCCAAAAAATTATTAAGAAGGCTGTTGTAACCTCTCTTTCTTCTAAATATAATGTCCGCATTTTTGCCGAGACCGGCGTTAAATATCAAATTGAGTTTTTTATATTGAACGATATTGCCTCTCTTATGATAGACACCACCGGAGCAGGCCTTCACAAGCGCGGATACCGTGCTCTTGCAGGCGCGGCACCGTTGCGCGAAACGCTTGCGGCGGCAATGGTTAAGCTTTCAAGAATGCGCGATAACGTTATCATCTGCGATCCCTTATGCGGAAGCGGCACAATTGCTATCGAAGCGGCAACGCAGGCTTGCGGAATAGCTCCCGGTATAAACCGCGCGTTTGTTTCTGAAGAATTTCCTTTGTTAAGCAAGCGAGTGTGGCTTGATGCCCGCGATAAATCGCGTTCTGAGATCCATGAGCCCATAACTCAAATTTTCGGTTCTGATATTGATCCCGAAATGATTGCTCTTGCGCGCGATAATGCAAGAAAAGCAGGGGTATCAAAGCATATCGTCTTTTCTGTCGGCGACGTAAAGGAGTTTTCTTCTCCTATCGAAAACGCAAGAGGTACAATAATTGCCAATCCGCCTTACGGCGAGCGCTTGGGCGAGCTTACCGACGCAAGAGCTTTGTATAATGCTATGGGCAGCGTATTCGAAAAAAATATACCCGCTTGGCAGAAGTATATAATAACTTCAGATGAATTGTTCGAACGGTATTTCGGCCGAAGAAGCGATAAAAAGCGAGTTTTATATAACGGTATGATTAAGTGCAACCTATATCAGTTCTTTAAACCGAGAAATAAATATCAATAATTTGGCACTATAAAGTAAAGAGCACCAGCGTTTGTTTTTTGTTTTTCGTCAAAAAGTTAGCACTCGCAACAATCAAGTGCCAACACTTTACAATATAAACTATTATTGGTAATATATTATTAACATTTAAGTAGTATAAACTAAATCGTAAATAAAGATTCCAAACGGAGGTTATTAATATGAAGCTTAAACCCTTGGCAGACCGTGTTGTTGTAAAAATGGTCGAAGCCGAAGAAACCACAAAAAGCGGTATCATTCTTACCGGTGCCGCAAAGGAAAAGCCCCAGGTTGCCGAAGTTGTTGAGGTTGGCCCCGGAGGTAACGTAGACGGCAAAGACGTTGTTATGACCGTTAAGGTTGGCGATAAGGTTATCACCGGTAAATATGCCGGAACCGAAATTAAACTTGACGGCGAAGAATATATCATCGTTCGCCAGAGCGACATTCTTGCAATTGTTGAATAATTTGGAGGTAGTTTTATAATGGCTAAAGATATTAAGAACGGCATCGAAGCCAGAGAAGCTCTTATGAGAGGTATCGACAAGCTTGCCGATACCGTTAAGATCACTCTTGGTCCCAAGGGCCGTAACGTTGTGCTTGATAAAAAGTTCGGTGCACCTCTTATAACTAATGACGGTGTTACCATCGCAAAAGAAATTGAGCTTGACGATGCATTTGAAAATATGGGCGCATCTCTTGTTAGAGAGGTTTCTACCAAAACCAACGACGCTGCAGGCGACGGCACCACCACCGCAACCCTTCTTGCTCAGGCTATTATCCGCGAGGGTATGAAAAACGTTGCCGCAGGCGCAAACCCCATGGTTGTTAAAAAGGGTATTGCAAAGGCTGTTGAGGCTGCCGTTGAAGCGCTTAAGGCTTCTGCCAAAAAGGTTAACGGCTCTGCAGATATCGCACGTGTAGGCACTGTTTCCGCAGGTGATGAAGTGATCGGTACTCTTATTGCAGACGCTATGGAAAAGGTTACTTCCGACGGTGTTATAACCGTTGAAGAAAGCAAAACCGCCGAAACAAGCTGCGAGGTTGTCGAAGGTATGCAGTTCGACCGCGGCTATATCACTCCTTACATGGTAACCGATACAGATAAAATGGAAGCTGTTATCGACGATGCATCCATCCTTATCACCGATAAGAAAATTTCCAACGTTCAGGAGATCCTTCCTGTTCTCGAGCAGGTCGTTCAAAACGGCATGAAGCTTGTTATCATCGCTGAGGACGTTGAGGGCGAAGCGCTTTCAACCCTTATCGTCAACAAGCTCCGCGGTACCTTCACCTGCGTTGCCGTTAAGGCGCCCGGATTCGGCGACAGACGTAAGGATATGCTTAAGGACATCGCGATTCTTACCGGCGGTGAGGTTATTTCTTCCGAGCTTGGTTTCGAGCTTAAAGAAGCAACCATTGCACAGCTCGGCAGAGCGCGTCAGGTTAAGATCAATAAAGAAAACACCATTATCGTTGGTGGCGCAGGCGACGTTAACGAAATCAAGGGCAGAATCGCTCAGATCAAGTCTTCTATCGAGGTTTCCACCAGCGAATTCGATAAAGAAAAGCTTCATGAGCGCCTTGCTAAGCTTTCGGGCGGCGTAGCTGTTATTAAGGTTGGTGCCGCAACCGAAACCGAAATGAAAGAGAAAAAGCTTCGCATCGAGGACGCTCTCAACGCTACCAAGGCTGCTGTTGAAGAGGGCATCGTTGCAGGCGGCGGTGTTGCGCTTTGCGATTGTATTCCTGCCGTTGCGGCTCTTGTTGAAACCGTTGAGGGCGACGAGAAGACCGGTGTTAAGATCGTGCTTCGTGCTCTCGAAGAGCCCGTTCGTCAGATTGCTGAGAACGCAGGCTTCGAAGGCTCGGTTATCGTTCAGCGCGTTAAGAGCGAGCCTAAGGGTGTTGGCTTTGACGCATACAACGAAACCTTTGTTGATATGATCGACAGCGGTATCGTTGATCCTACCAAGGTTACCAGAAGCGCACTTCAGAACGCGGCAAGCGTTGCTTCCATGGTTCTTACCACCGAAGCTCTTGTTGCTGATAAAAAAGAAGACCCTGCTACCGCGGCGGCTAATGCAGCAGCCATGGGCGGCATGGGCGGCGGAATGTATTAATAAAATTAGGCTGTCGTGTATTAGCGACAGCCTTTTCTTTTCATGAGCGAACCTGAAACAGACACATAAAGAACACACCGCAAAGTCCGCCCAAAAGAAGCCCGAGCGTGAATAAAACCATACAATACACATCCTCAGGAATATTATGTGCAAAAAGAAAGGATTTATTATTAGGATATAAAATGAAGAAACTACTTGTTACAGGCGGAACGGTATTTGTTAGCCGTTTTATCGCAGAATATTTTGTATCGAAGGGTGATGATGTATATGTATTAAATCGTAATACAAGAGTACAATCAAAAGGAGTATATCTTGTATATAGATAATAAAGATCTTGTACTGAAAAAGCCTTATATGTTTTTTATTGATGAACAGCTTCAAAACACACTTCACAACAGATAGTTGTAAATTCCGCCGGCGTGTAAACTTTACGGTTCTTGCTAAATCAGATATGTGTTGTATAATATAAATAAGATAAGTGCTTATCAATCTTATAAAAGGCGGATTGAAACATGGAAATTAATTTGAAAGAAAAATTGCGCTCTCTGAGACAGCAAAGAAGGATAACACAAGAGGCGCTCGCAAACCATCTGGGAATAACACCGCAATCGGTTGGTAAGTGGGAACGCGGAGAAGGCTTTCCTGACATTACGCTATTACCAAAGATAGCATTATATTTCGGTGTAACGGTTGATGAGTTACTTTGTGTGGATCAGCTGAAAATTGAAGAAACCATAGAATCATATCAGCGGCAAAGCAGAATATTTCAGCAAAACGGTGAAAACGAAAAGCTGCTTACTCTTTGGGAAAAGGCTTATTCGGAGTTTCCGAACAATCTAACCGTTATGGAAAATTTAATGTTTGCATTAAATCGGAACGGTGATTATCCTTGTCCGAAGACAAAAGCCTCTCGAATAATTGAATTGGGAGAAAAGATTCTTGAAAGGTCGACCGATTCTTTTCAACGAGAAAACGTAATTGAGTATTTATGTTATACTTACAGCGGATTTGATGAAGAAAAAGCTTTGCAATATGCAAACATGAGTGGCACGATTTTTATCGGAAGAGAAACGCTTAAAGCACGTATATTGCGCGGAGAAGAAGGAGTAAAAGCCTGCCAAGGCTATATTTCAACCTGTATTCGTCAGGCTTCTATGGCCGCATCTCTGATGATAGATAAAATCAATTTTTCCGTAAAAGAAAAAATTGAAGCTTATACTTTTGCTATTGATATTATCGAACGTCTTTATTCTGACGGGAACGTGGGATTTTTTGCTTTTGATTTGTCGTATTTCAATAGGTGTCTTGCGATGCAATATGTTGATTTAAAGGAACATGACAACGCTTTGAAAGCACTGGAAAACAGCGTTAAATATGCCGTTATCGACGCTTCGTTAAAAGATATGGATTACACGGCACCAATGGTAAACCGATTAAAACACAGCAGGTCGAACACCTCGAAAAACTACAAAGGCAACGCATGCAATTTGAGGTTATGCGACTTTGACGACAAAGCTTTTGATTGCCTGCGCAATAATGTAAGATTTAACAACGCTTTAATAAAATTAAAAAAACACGCCGATTAATTAACAAGACCGCCGATCATTGTCGGCGGTCTTAAATTATTTATCAAACGTCATTTTGAATTTGCCGTCGAAAAGGGTGTTTTCCAGCCATTTGATCGACCAGCCCATCCATCTGGCAACGTAGGGGATTGTATATTCCTCGGTTCCCCAATCGGGTGCGGTTTCGGCATTTGCACGAGAAAGGCCGTGGTTGCCGTAAGGGAAGATATGCATTTCGCAACTGATTTTGTTATCGGTTAATGCCCGCGCAAACGCTAACGAGTTAGCGACGGGAACAGCCTCGTCGCTTGCTGTGTGCCAAATAAAGCAGGGGCAGGTCCTTTCATCAACATTTTCGTCAAGGTTTGCCATTGAATTAAGCTCGCCGCTTCGCTCGGCACCGAGAAGGTTGTTAAACGATTCGCAATGTGTGGGCACGTTTTGTGTTACAACGGGATAACAAAGTATTGCCGCGTTCGGCTTGCACAAATCGTTATCGATACCAAGCTTTTCGGCAATCTCTTTTCTGTGCCATTGAGTTGCAATAAATCCGGCAAGATGGCCGCCCGCAGAAAAACCGATAACCGCGATCTTTTCGGGATCGATATTGTATTTATCCGCATTGGACCTTACGTGTGCGATCGCCGCCGCCGCATCATAAAGCGGATTGGCAATTTTTGCTTTTTCGCCGCAGATATAGCGAACTGTAAAGCAGTTGTAGCCTTCTGCAAAATATGCGCTCGCGATCGGTTCGGCTTCTCGGTCAGAGGTGAATCCATATCCCCCGCCGGGAAAAACGATCATTGCAGGGCGTTTTCCTTTTGTGAGCTCAACAGATGCTCTGTGAACCATAAGCTCAACCGTAACGGTTGTTGCGCCGTCATAAATTTCGCTGTTATGAAGCTGAATTATTTCCATCGGTTTTCTCCTTATATTTTGAAATTATAGTTATTGCTGACAGCAAAACAATGATCGCGAATGAAGCATATAAAACTATATCACCGATTCGGTTATATAGCGTTTTGGTGGAATTAGCCGTGATTTCGGAATAAACGATAGCTTTTTCCAAAGGTTGCGAAGCATCGATAACCGAACCTTTCTCATTAATGATAGCTGATACACCCGTGTTTGCGGCACGCAGAATAGGCTTTCTGTTTTCAATCGCTCTTATCTGAGCATGGCGAAGGTGGGTATATATGCCAACGCTGTCGTTAAACCAGCTGTCGTTTGTAACAACAGCAATCATTTCGGCACCGTTTTTGCATCCTTGGCGCGCAAATTGCGGAAATATCGAATCAAAGCACACCAACGGCGTTACAGATCCGTGTTCTGTTTCGATAACAACGGGCTTTTCTCCCTCAATGAGTGTGCTTGTGCCTTCGTTGAATTCGGCAACAAAGGGGAGATATTTGCCTATGAAATCAACAAACGGAATAAACTCTCCAAAAGGAACAAGGTGGCGTTTGTCGTAGCGCTCGGAAAGCGTACCGTCGGGATAAACCGCTATAACCGAATTGCCGTTAACGCCGTTTTCGTAATAGTGAATTCCTGCTACGAACGTAACGTTATATTCCTTTGCAATATTTGCCAACGCGATATGAGTTCGTGAATTTTCATAGAACGCAAGCGGAATAGCGCTTTCGGGAATAACAATTATCTCGGCACCGTTTTTTGCGGCTTCTTCCGCCATTTCGATATATCTGTCAAATATAGTGCCTTCGTTTGCGCTCACCCATTTTTCATTGGAAAGCACGTTTCCCTGAAGCATAGCGACAGAAACCGTTTCGTTTTCGTTATTAACGGCAGGAATACAGCGCAATGCAAGGCCTCCTGCGGTGTTCAATACAAATGCACCGATTGCAATATACGCTAACAGCGGCTTCTTATCGATTAAACATTTTGCAACAGAAACACAGATAAGCGCGGTGATGAACGTTATAAAATATTTTCCGAACAGAGAAGCGGTTTGTATATATGGTAGAAATCCGGTAAGGGAAACGGCGGTCGAGCTCCATGGAAAAGCCAGTAAGCCAAGCGAAAGCACCCATTCGCCAATGACCCAAAGTGCCGAATAACCCAAAATATCAAAATCGCTGTTCGGAAACAGCTTGGAAAGCATCATTATCAAAGCTTCAACAACTGCATGCAAAAGCGGAATCAACACACATGAGCAGATTACAATAAATATTGCCTGTGTTTCGTTGAAGCCGAATCGTTCATAAGGATACATTTCCGATAAAAAGAAATAAAGCGGAGAATAGAAGCCTATGAAATAAGAAAAAAACGGTAAGAACACTCTTTTTCGGGAGCGTCTTTGCAGAATAACGACAAAAAACAGAATTATTTGCGATACAAACGTGAGTATGAATAAAAACTCGTAATAATAGGGAAGTGCACCCAAAATACCGGCAAGCAGGCAGATTGCCGTTGCCGATATGGTTTGGGTGCAATAATTCTTCAAAGCATTCATATTATAAATCGGATATCATGCCTTTAACGGCATCCACTGCTGTTTTAAATGCATCAAAGGGCGTATCAAAGGAATATACGTGGCGTATATCATCCAATTTCGACAGCGATGCTAAACCGACAAATCCCATAAGATGCGGCTCTATAGTTAAAATGACGTCTTCATCGGGACGGTCGGCGGCAATACCCGCAAGCGTTTCTTTAAGAAAAGCAACGCCTTTTCCGGGAGGAACGATGGCGCCGCTTTCGTCGGCGTCTTTAATATGAAAATATTCGATATGCTTTTTGAGAAGCGGATATCCCTTAGAGGCATCCAGCAAACAGAACGCAAAGTTTCCGGGGTCGAGAACCGCTTTTAACCTGCCGCCGAAATGTTCAAGCAACTCGAGCTCTTGCTCGGGAGTTTCACCAAAGATATCCTTTTCGTTTTCGTGGCAGAGCACAAAACCGCGCTTTTCTGCCATTGCAAGCAATTCATCAAGCATAGAAAAAGCCTTGGCACGAAAAGCATCTCTGCTCATGTTTTCTGCGGGATAAAAGCTAAACATTCTTATTCGCTTGCATTCAAGAATATCGCCAATATCCATAATGCGCTCAAGCAGGTTTTTGTGGGCGATGAAATCGCCGTCAACTTTGATCTTTCCGATAGGGCTGCCAAGCGCGGAAAGCGAGATTTTGTTTTCTGAAAGCTTTTGCTTGACTTCATAAGCCTCTTCGTCGGAAAGCTCAACGAAGCTTTTGCCGTTAACACCGCGAAGTTCAAGCATATTGATTCCAAGCTTTTTTAAGGATTCGAGCTGTATATCAAAATTCGAATCAATCTCATCAGCAAAAGCAGAAAGAATAAAGTTTGCCATAGTTGCCTCTCAATCGGTTTGAATATTTGAATCGATCTTAACACCGACAGCTTCGCCTTCGATGAAATATCCTCGATAGGTTCTGCCTGTGGTGAAGGTATAGGTTGCCATTTCGCCGTGAACGTATTCGCCGTTCGAGTCTTTTATAAACTCGCCGTTTTCATCTACGGCGCGGGTATCCATAAGGTTATTTCGGAAGGTTCCGTTATAACGCTCGCCATCCTTCCAAGAATAAATGCCCTTTTCTCCGTCGCGCATATCGTCTTTGAAATATCCTTCATAGCGGTCTCCGCTTTCAAAGCTCATAATGCCGTAACCGTTTTTAAGGTCATCGGCAAAATCGCCCTCGTAAACCGTACCCGAAGCCCAAGTGAATTTTCCTCTTCCGCTTCTGACGTCGTTTTGGAAATTGCCTTCGTAAACGTTGCCGTTTGCATAGGTGAATTTTCCGTGGCCGTGCTTTTGAGAGTTTAGAAGACTGCCTTCATAAAGGTCGCCGTTTGAATATTTGAATACACCGCTTCCGGTAATTTCATCATTGGCGAATTCACCTTCATAAACGTCGCCGGTTGCGGAATAGGTCATTATACCTCTGCCGTTTTTGCATCCGCCGACGATATCGCCAACATAGATATCACCGTTTGCATAGGTTATGGTCTTGCTGAAATAATCAAGCGTGGCTTCGTTATCATCCTGATATTTAATTGTTCCGCTTATAGGCTGGTCGCCCTCCCATTCGCCCAAGAATTTAGCGCCGTTGCTTAGGGTTGTGGGAAAGACCTTAATGCCCTTGAATAAACGAATGCCGAGAAATGTAACGCCGACCATTGCAACCGCAACGATAAGAATTACCAATATGGGGTTAGCTCTGCGTTTGGAATTCATCGCGTTGTTCCTCCTCCGCCAAACAGGTTAGATAACTGATTGCTGAGGTTTTCGATGGTTTCGGGAAAAACAAACGTCATCGCAAATGCACATACCGCAAGAATAACAAGGGTTAGTATAACAAAAACTATCGTTATATCTTTTCCGCGGTATTTGGCTTTTGCAAGCGAAACCTTATCGGGAGCAATATAATAGCGGTCATCTTCGGTTTTGATAACGATCTGCGAGAAAGCGGTTCCGGGCTTTAACGAGCTGCGGAGGGCAGGGGTTAAAGATAACCCAAGCTCTTCTAAGGTTATCGCGCTTTGGGGCGACGTCGCGTCGATATCCAACAGCGCGCGCACTGTTCTGCCCAAGAATCTGCTGTTATAATAAACGACGATGGTGGCAACGGCAACGCCGATCATAAACATCCAGATGATTGTTTTTAAATCCATGAAATCAGCCTACTTTATAATAGATTTTCCGAGCATATAGGGTCTCAAAACCTCGGGGATATTAACGCTTCCGTCGGCATTGAGGTTGTTTTCGATAAGTGCAATAAGCATTCTGGGAGGAGCTACAACGGTATTGTTAAGGGTGTGGGCAAGGTATTTGCCGTTTTCACCGTCGACTCTAATCTTAAGTCTGCGTGCTTGAGCATCGCCGAGATTAGAGCAAGAGCCAACCTCGAAATACTTCTTCTGTCTGGGGGACCAAGCTTCAACGTCAACCGACTTAACCTTAAGATCGGCAAGGTCGCCCGAGCAACACTCAAGCGTGCGAACGGGAATATCGAGCGAACGGAAAAGATCAACGGTATTCTGCCAAAGCTTATCGAACCACATCATGCTTTCTTCGGGCTTGCAGATAACGATCATTTCCTGCTTTTCAAACTGGTGTATACGATAAATTCCGCGCTCTTCAATGCCGTGCGCGCCCTTTTCCTTGCGGAAGCAGGGGGAATAGCTGGTAAGAGTTTTGGGCAATTCCTTTTCGGGAATTATGGTATCGATGTATCTGCCGATCATAGAGTGCTCGCTGGTACCGATAAGGTAAAGGTCTTCACCCTCGATCTTATACATCATAGCGTCCATTTCGGCAAAGCTCATAACTCCTGCAACAACGTTGCTTCTTATCATAAAGGGCGGAATGCAATACTCAAAGCCGCGCTGTATCATAAAGTCGCGCGCATAAGCCAAAACTGCGGAATGAAGCTGCGCAATATCACCGGTGAGGTAATAGAATCCGTTGCCCGCAACGCGTCTCGCGCTGTCAAGATCAAGTCCGTCGAGCTTTTCGAGAATTTCGGCATGATAAGGAATTTCAAAATCGGGAACGACGGGTTCGCCGTATCTTTGAACCTCAACGTTCTCTTCATCGTTCTTTCCGACGGGCACGGAAGGATCAATGATATTGGGAATACGCATCATGATATCGGTGATCTTTTCGCCAACCTCTTTTTCTTCGGCAGAAAGGGAATCTATCTTGCTTCCGCTTTCGGAAATGCGGCGTTTGATTTCCTCGGCTTCGTCGCGCTTGCCCTGCGCCATAAGAGCACCGATCTGTTTTGAAGCCTTGTTGCGCTCTGCGCGAAGCGACTCAACCTCGGTTTTGATCTCGCGGTTGCGCTTATCAAGCGCTATAACCTCATCAACAAGCGGAAGCTTGCTGTCCTGAAATTTCTTTTTGATGTTTTCGCGTACCATATCGGGATTTTCGCGAAGGAATTTAATATCAAGCATTTTTTATATCTCCGTTCTGTTTATTGTTCGTTTTCGAAAAATTCGTTTCCGCAAAGATGTTTAATAAGTGATTCCAAATCGTCTGCGCTTGAAAACGAAAGCGTCAATCTGCCTTTTCCGTCAGGAGAGCGCCGAATTAACGCTTTTCTTCCTAACCGTTCGCTCATATCGTTTTCAAGCTTTTTATAATAGGTTCTGCTAACGAGTGATTGAGGCGTTTCGGTTTTAATATTCGTATCGGTTCTGAGCTTAACGTATTGTTCGGTCTGTCTTACCGATAATCCGTTTGCAATAACCGATTCTGCGTGCTTCAAGACCTCGTCTTCGTCATAGTATTGAGTTAAGGGAATCAAAGCTCTGGCGTGTCCGTAAGAAAGACTGCCTTTTTCTATAAGGGAAAGAACATCTTCAGGCAACTTTAATATTCTTAGAAGATTCGCAACTGCCGTTCTTGATTTGCCGACCTTTTCGGCAGCTTGCTCTTGAGTGAGCCCGAAGCGTTCCATTAAATCGCGATATCCTCTTGCTTCTTCGGCTGCGTTAAGATTTTCGCGCTGAAGGTTTTCGATTAAAGAAAGCTCGGTTGCGAGAAGGTCGTCAACTTCTTTTATCAATGCGGGAATCTCGCTTAAGCCGGCAATTTTCGAGGCACGCCATCTGCGTTCTCCTGCGATGATCTCGTAATAACCGTTTTGTTTTTTTCTAACGGCAATCGGTTGAAGAATACCGTGCCTGCCGATCGAATCGGCGAGCTCAAGCAGGGCGTTTTCGTCAAACTGCTTTCTTGCTTGCAGACGGTTGGGCTCGATATCCGAAATTTTCAGCATCGTAACGCCGCCTTGATCTTTTTCGTCTATTGAATTATCGGCAAGAAGGGCATCCAATCCTCTGCCGAGTCCTTTTTTAGCCATTAAATCCTCCGTTATTTTTCACATCTTTGAATGATTTCCAAAGCCACCGAAGAATAAGCCGCCGCACCCTTGCCGTTTCGGTCGTAATCGGTGATAGCTAATCCGTGGCTGGGAGCTTCGCTGATTTTTACGCTTCTCGGAATAGGGGTTCGGAATATTTTATCGGAAAAATACTTTTTGATCTCTTCAAGAACCGCTATCGAAAGGTTAAGCCTGCCGTCAAACATATTGATCAAAACACCCAATAGTTCAATATCGGGATTGTAAAGCCTTTTTATCTGCTTGATCGTTGCGGTAAGCTGAGAAAGACCCTCAAGTGAATAATATTCGCATAAAACAGGAATGACAACATATTTCGCGGTTGCAAGCGCGTTGATGGTTAAAAGACCGAGCGACGGCGGGCAATCGATGATTATGTAATCGAATTCGTTTTCGGCGCCGGCAAGCGCTTTCTTGAGCTTATATTCACGGTCACGTTCATCAACAAGCTCAAGCTCGGCACCGACAAGATTGATGCTGGAGGGGATTACGTATAAGCCCTTTGCGTTCGAAGGGATAGCCGCTTCATCCCAGCGGAGTCTTCCTATCATCAGATCATAAACGTTGCCTGAAATATTCTTTTTCTTAATTCCGATTCCGCTTGTTGCGTTACCCTGCGGGTCGGAATCGATGAATAATACTTTACGTCCGCTTCTTGCCAAGCAAGCGGCGATGTTGAGTGCGCTCGTGGTTTTTCCAACTCCGCCCTTTTGGTTGGCGAAGCAAATGATTTTTGCCTTGTGCATTTTAAAGCCCCATATACTTAATTATAATAAGTATACCAAATTAAGAAAAAAAGTCAATATAAAGAGGCTATTTTCCTGTGTGGTAATATATAATTTTAGTAGATATATACGTTTTATTTGCTTCTTTGTTGACAATGCTTGAAATATGTTTTAAAATAAAAAAAACAAATCGGAGTTGATTTATATGGAATGGATTATTGAACAGCTTAAGGTTCACGGCACAAACATAGGTTTTCGTCTTGTTGCGGCAATTATTGTTTTTGCCGTAGGATTTAAAATCGTTAATATTATCGTCAAAAAGATGAAAAAGGGAAGCGGAAAATGCTTTTCTAAGATCGACCCTTCTGCTGCGGGCTTTATCGCAAGCTTTTTATCAATTGCATTAAAAACCGTTATTATCGTATCGGTAGTCGCAATTCTCGGTGTTCCGATGAGCTCTGTGGTTGCACTCGTTGCTTCTGCGGGCGTGGCTGTCGGCTTGGCGGTTCAGGGAGCACTTTCTAATTTTGTTGGCGGTTTGATGATCCTTTTGTTCAAGCCGTTTTCGGTCGGTGATTACGTTGAAGCCGAGGGTGTTGGCGGAACCGTACGCGCCGTAACGGTAATTTATACCGTTTTGGTAACGCCCGACAACAAGGTTATAACCTTACCCAACGGCTCGTTGACAAATTCTATCGTTACAAATTATTCAACCGAAAGTCAGCGCCGCGTTGACGTTAACGTAAGTGCGGGATACGAATGCGATATAGCAAAGGTAAAAGCTTTAATGCTTGATATTGCCAAGGACTGCGATATGGTGCTCTCCGATCCTGCTCCCATGGCGATAGTTCTTGATTATTCCGAAAGTGCAATAAGCTATTCGCTTCGCGTTTGGTGTGAAAACAGCAAATATTGGGACGTTAGATTCTATTTACTCGACAGAATAAACAGCAGATTTAAAGAAGAGGGTATTAATATTCCTTATCCTCAGGTTGATGTTCACATCAAAAAGGAACAGTAAAAATGAGATTTATGAAGATTAAACGGCTTTCGTGTATATTTCTGTCGTTATTGTTAATGCTGACAACGCTTGTTTCTTGCACAAACAACGTGATTCAAGAGGGCAGCCTTATAACCGAAGAAGATTCTTCCGAGGCTTCTCAAGAGGAAAGCATTGAGCAATCGCTTCCCGAAGAGGTGAAAAAACCCGAAAGCATTGATCCTTATGAGGTTGCTTCGGCATATGTTCTCGCAAACAGCGAAAAGCTCGGCGAGGATTTAAGCGAGCGTATGAATGAAGAGTTTTTGGATAAGATCACGGCTGCGTTCGGCGAAGAGAAGATAGAGCTGTTGGCAAAAAATATTGAAGAATCGCACGAAAGCGTTATCAAAAGTACATTCGGATACAGCGAAAAAGCGTTTATTTCAATAGTTGAAAACGACCTTGAACGAACCGTCGTTTTGGAAAACGATGAAGACGGAATTACCGAATTTGTATTTGTCGGCGATTGCAGCTTTGCGAACAGCTCCAGCGTTATGCGCAGCTATAAAAACCGCAAAAAGGGTGTTGAGGGTATCGTTTCTCAAGAGGTTTTGGAAATAATGCGCTCGGCGAACGTTGCGATGGCAAATAACGAATTTACGTTCACAAATCGCGGAGAGCCTATTCCCGGAAAGCGCTTTACATTTAGAGGTGATCCCGAAAACGTAAACGTTTATCACGAAATGGGTGTTGATATAGTCGGCATGGCGAACAATCATGCCTTTGATTACGGCCCGGATTCGCTTACGGATACGCTGTCAACGCTTGATTCGGCAGGAATTGCCCACGTCGGCGCAGGCGAGAACATAAACGACGCAAGAGCGCCCTTTTACTATATTGTGAATGGTTTTAAATATGCCGTAATCGCGGGAAGCTCGGTTGATTTCAAAACAACGCGCTGTGCCACCGATGAGGTTAGCGGTGTTTTTCAGTTTAAAACACCCGAGCCTATGGCGGAAGAGATTGCAAAAGCTAAAGAAAAAGCTGATTACGTTATCGTATATATGCATTGGGGCAAGGAAAGCACAACCGTTTTAACCGATATGCAAACCGTTCACGGTAAGGCGTTTATCGATGCTGGGGCGGATATCGTTGTCGGAATGCATTCTCATTGCATGCAGGGCATGGAGTATTATAACGGAAAATTGCTTGTTTACAGCTTGGGAAATTTCACTTTTTCGAATTTCTCTTTAACCTGTGGAATGCTAAGAATGCGTATTTCGCCCGATGGCAATATCGAAAACACTTATTATCCCATGATGCAGACGGGAAACAGAACGTATATCAATACGGGAAGCAGCGGCGATAAGCAGCTTGCACGTTTAAGACGTCTGCTGATAAACGCAGAAATTTCCGATGAGTTTATCGTTACGGAAAAAAACGATTAGGAAATATAGGAGAATAGATATGAAGAGAACAATGTCGTTGGTTTTGATATTGCTGCTTTGCTTTGGCTGTATAACACCGCTTTGCGTTAGTGCATCCGATGAATCTTCAGTGTGCATAAAGTACGTTGCGGATAACGTAAACGAACCGAGAACCGTTTCGACCGTTTCGGTGTTCACGTCGGATTTCGGCGATAATACCAACAGCTCGGGAAAAGGCACGGAAATCTTAGTTGATGATAAGGGATTCGTTACTGCAGTTGAATCAAAGGGTGGTAATTCTATACCCGAAAATGGCTTTGTTATAAGCGCGGGCGCGGTTGTAGATCAACCGTTTTCAAAGGTTACGGTCGGTGACAGAGCATTTTACGATGCCGAGAGAAAGGCAATAACCATTGTTTCCGAAGGATATGATCCCTTTGGCTCGACGGTTTTGCAATATGACGGAATTAACACACTGCGCAAAGAGAACACGCTGATCATATATCGCGGGAAAGCAACCTCCGAAACGAACACGTGGGGATATGAGATCGCCGTTAACAGTGATGGCTATATAGTATCTGTCGGCGGCAACAACAATGCAATTCCCGAAAATGGGTTCGTTGTTTCGGCTATCGGCACCAAAAAGCAACCTCTTATCGATGCAAGTGCACTCGGAATGAAGGTTTTGCTTGATGAAACCGCCAAAACGGTTACGATTTCGAACGAGGCGCAGTATGCCGTTGCGGGATACCGTATGCAGTATGAAGAGATGACTCTTGAATTCGCATATAAGAAAGCGCGTTATCTTGATATAGACGGCGAAACTGCCTCGGCTTCGTTAAATGCGATGCTCGGTATATGCGATGATATGCAAGAAGTGCTTTCTAAAAACGATATTCCTGCATTTATTGCGAAAATACATTCGTTTGAGGTTGAAAGAGAACGCTTTGCTTCTGCAGTTATCCCTTATAATCCCGTTGAAGCAAGAACAATATGGCTTCGTATACCCGCAAACAAAAGCGAAGCCTCGGTTAAAAAGGTAGTTAAGGATATTTACGACCTCGGGTTCAATTCTGTTTGCATAGAGGCGATCTTTGATTCAACAACGATCATGCCTATGCCCGAGGATAGCCTTTTTGTTCAAAATCCCGCATTCGGCGGCGAAGATATGCTAAAGGCGTATATCGATGAATTCCACGAATACGGAATTGAGGTTCATCTTTGGATGACCTGCTATAGAGTCGGCTATACCGGCTCGGCAAACACACAGCATTCTGTTGGCGTTAAAAAGCCCGAATGGCTTAACCTTGACCAAAACGGCAAAGAGACGGTTTATAACGAATACGGAAACGCATATTTCTTAAATCCCGCTTTGCCTGAGGTTAAAGAGTTCTTACTTGAAACATATAAGTATCTTCTCGAAAACTATGCTATCGACGGATTTCAGCTCGACTATGTGCGCTATCCCGAAAATTCATCTGTGAACTTCGGCTATGATGAATATACCAAGCAAAAGTTTAAAGAGAAATACGGCTTTGAAACGGCACCCACTTCTTCATCGCAGAGCGGCTGGAAAGAATGGTGTGAGTTCAGAGCATCGTTCGTTACCGATCTTGTCAAATCGGTCGGTGAGCTGATAAAGGAAATACGCCCCGACGTTGTGTTCTCGTGCGATGTTGCGCCCGATTATGCATCGAGCAAAACAAAAATGTGCCAGGATACCGAAACCTGGCTTAAGGAAAATCTTGTAGACGTTATTTATCCCATGGCATACGGAACTACCGATGCCGTTAAAAAGTGGACGGGAATAACAACCGAGCTTGCGGGTGATGAGATCTATACCGTTATGGGCTTGCGCGATAACGGTGCCGAGATCTACAGAGAGCAGATAACCGAATCGTTTGCAAACGGTGCGGACGGAACTGCATTTTTCTCTTATAGTCAGTATATAGCAGGCGATTACCGCGGATATATAGAAACAAGTGTTTTTAAAGAAAAAGCGGTTAATCCGACCTTTAGTGCAAAAATGGCGGTATCGGCTCAATTCGCGCATATTATCGAAACTGTAAACGAACGCATATTGTCATCCGATGCAACCGCTGAGATCAAAGCGTTTACCGAGCAATTCAAAAAGCTGGCTTCGGACATTGAAGGTGTTAGGAACGACCTTGACGCAACCGACATCGACACGGCAAAAATCAAAATCGAAGAGGCTTTAAATAAAATATCGGCACTTGCAAGCGAGTTGAATCAAAAGGATTGCGATCCCTGCAAGCTTGCGGCAGAGTATTTAAACGGCGCGATAAAACCGATTCAAAAAGCAATTTTGAATTCCAAAGATGCCGAGAAAGCTAAATACGGTAGCAACAATAATGAAAATAACGATGATGAAACATCGGAAAATATATCTGATGATAATACCGATGATATCGAGAAAAAGGAAGTATCTTGGTTCAACAAGATTTTTCAGGTTATTTTTATGACGGTTATGACTATCGGGCTTGTCGGCTGGCCTGCTTATATACTTCTTAACAGAAGACGCAGACGAATCGCAAGCGAGAATAACCTCGGCGATAATGAAGATGAACAGGAAGATTCCGAATAATGACATTTGATATAAGAGAATGCCGTATTGATGACGCTTTTGATATTTGCGAAATAAACCGAAATGATCTCGGATATTCATTTTCGACGAACGAAACCGTTAAAAACCTTTCGGTTATTCTGCAAAAGGAAAGCGATAAGGTATTCGTGGCGATAGCAGGCGGTAAGGTAGCGGGATATGTTCACGCAAATATCTATGAGCTTATATATTCGCCCAAAAGGGTTAATATAATGGGCATAGCGGTTTCGTCCGGGTGTCGAAAGCAGGGAATAGGAAAGGCGCTTATTTCAAAGGTTGAAGCATGGGCGAAAGAAAACGACGCCAAAGGAATAAGGCTCGTTTCGGGCGAGCACCGAAAAGAAGCGCACTGCTTTTACCAAGGCGTTGGATTCATTAAGTCGAAAACGCAATTCAATTTCAAAAAAGACATATAAAAAGAAGGCGTGTTGCCGATCAGGTAACACGCCTTTAAATTATTTATTTCCTTCTATCGAATCGATCGCATCTGCAATGCAGTTGTCGGCTTTAACGAGCTCAAACGCGGCGCGTTCTCTGTCGCAACCGGTTTTATCGCATATCATTCTGATTGCGCGGTCAACGAGCTTTTTGTTAGAGGGCACCATATAAGCCATAAAGTTTCCTCTGACTCTGCCGAATTTCACCATCGCGCCGGTTGAAAGCATATTTAAAATCATTTTCTGCGCCGTTCCCGCCTTCATTCTCGTCGACCCTGTGATAACCTCGGGACCGACTTCGGCAACGATGGGAATATCAACCATGGGAACAAGATCGCTGTTGGGGTTGCAGGAAATGCAGATTGTAGTGGCACCGCATTCGCTTGCATATTTGATCGCACCCTTAACGCAGTTTGCACTGCCGCTTGCGCTTATTGCAACGAGCGCATCCTTTGCGTCGAAATGCTTTTCGCGCATTACTGAAACAATGCTGTCAAAATCGTCTTCGGCATATTCTAGTGATGCGTGCAGAGCCTCATATCCGCCAGCCATAAGGCCGACCACGGTATCGGCGCTCACGCCGTAGGTCGGAGGGCATTCGGATGCATCCAAAACGCCGAGTCTGCCCGAGGTTCCCGCACCGCAATAATAAATATGTCCGCCCGTTTTCAAGGAATCAGAAAGAGCATCAATGCCTTTGGCGATTTCGGGTAAAGCCTTTTCAACTGCATAAGCAACGGTTTTGTCTTCCTCGTTTATAATCCTTGCGATCTCCAACGAACTCATCTTGTCTATGTTGGCGGTTTTTGAATTATAGCTTTCGGTTGTCAGCTTGGCGTAATCAGACATTTATTTATCCTCCGAAACAGTTTTTTCTTTGCGAGGATTTTAACATAACGGCGGTTTATTGTCAATGATAAATAGTTAAAATATTTTTACTTTAAATTTGCTTTCAATCGGGTAAATTGTTTTAGTCATTATTGACTTTGAATTTGTAATATGTTAAAATAAAAGTACAAAGAAAACATAGAGTTAGGGGAAAATAATGGCAAAAAAACTTATAAGCGTTATCGTTCCTTGTTATAATGAAGCTTCGGCTCTTCCTTATTTTTTTGAAGAGATAGATAAGGTTATCGCTTCCATGCCCGAATATGCCTTCGAAGCTATATATGTTGACGACGGCTCTGCCGATTCAACGCTTGAGGTTGTTCGTGAGCGTGCATCGAAGGATCCGCAAACAAGATACGTTTCTTTTTCAAGAAACTTCGGTAAAGAATCGGCAATGCTAGCCGGCTTAAAAAGCGCTAAAGGCGATTATGCGGTTATAATGGATGCCGATCTTCAGGATCCGCCCTCGCTTCTTCCCGAAATGATGAAGCTTCTTAACGAGAAAAAGTGCGATTCTGTTGCAACCCGCCGCGGAAACCGCAAGGGCGAGCCTCCCATAAGAAGCCTGTTTGCAAGATGCTTCTACGGTATAATCAATAAGATCTCAAACGTTAAATTCGTTTCGGGTGCACGCGATTATCGATTGATGTCGCGCCGAATGGTCGATGCCGTGCTTTCGATGTGCGAATATAACCGCTTTTCAAAGGGCATTTTCGCTTGGGTGGGCTTTAAAACCGAATGGATATCCTATCCCAACATAAAGCGCGTTGCAGGCAAAACAAAGTGGTCGTTCTGGGGATTGTTCAAGTATTCTATCGATTGCATCGTTGCATTTTCAACGGTTCCGCTTTCAGTCAGCTCATATGCGGGAATAGGTCTGTTTCTTCTTTCCATTCTCGGCTCGCTGGCAATCATTATCAGAAAAATCGTCGTTCCTGAGTCATCGGTGACGGGCTGGGCTTCGTTGATTTGCGTTATTCTGTTTGTCGGCGGATTACAGCTTTTGTGTATCGGTATCCTCGGGCAATATCTTTCTAAAACTTATATGGAAACCAAGCGCAGACCCGACTTTATAGTTGCCGAAACCGAAAACGATTTGAAAAACGATTGACCCGAGGGAAATTAACGATGTTTTTTAAAAAGAAAAACAAACCCCCGAAGAATACCGACAGTCCTGAATTTCGCTTATTTATGTGTCAGAAGCTTGACGGCAGATCGCTTAAATATATTCTTGAGCGTGGTGAGGATTGCGTTGACACTGTTATAGGAAAGGGCGGTGTATTAAGCCTTTACGAAGGCGACTTTTCGGTTATTTGCGAGGGCAAAGCGCTGTTCGTATGCAAGGCGGATGAGCTCCATGCATGGGAATTTATGTCCCTGGACGGTGCCACGCTTACCGGCTATGATAAGGTACAGCAAAAAGAAAGAACAATTTTAGCATATTATACATATTACAGAGACTAAACGGAGGATGCGCCGAAAGGCGCGAAGAAAAAATGGCTGAAAAACTCAGAATTGGTATCATCGGCTGCGGTGGTATCGCAAACGGAAAACACCTTCCCGCACTTAAGGCTCAACCCGACGTTGAAATGGTTTGGTTCTGCGACATTATCGAAGAAAGAGCTCAAATCGCTGCAAAAACCTACGGTACATCCGATGCCAAGGTTTGCACCGATTACCGCGAAATTCTCGAAGATAAAACGGTTGATATCGTTCACGTTCTGACTCCGAACCGTTCTCACAGCACTATAACCGTTGATGCTCTTGAAGCCGGCAAGCACGTTATGTGCGAAAAGCCCATGGCTATTAATGCGGCAGAAGCGAAGAAGATGGTTGATGCGGCAAAACGCACGGGCAAAAAGCTTACTATTGGTTACCAGAACCGCCATCGCGTCGATTCGCTTTACGTTAAAGAAGAGGCTGAAAACGGCACCTTCGGTGATATTTATTATGCAAAGGCAACCGCTATCAGAAGAAGAGCTGTTCCCACATGGGGCGTTTTCATGAACGAATATGAGCAGGGCGGTGGTCCCCTTATCGACATCGGTACCCATGCGCTTGACCTCACTATGTGGTGCATGAATAACTATAAGCCCAAATATTGCGTTGGAACAACCTATCACAAGCTCGGCGATAAGTTCCCGACCGGTAACGCTTGGGGCGATTGGAAGCCCGGCGAACTAACGGTTGAGGATTCGGCTTTCGGCTTTATCGTTATGGAAAACGGTGCAACCATTATTCTCGAATCGAGCTGGGCGCTTAATATGCTTGACCCCAGAGAAGCTATAACAACTCTTTGCGGTACTGATGGCGGTGCAGATATGCTTGACGGCGTTCGCATAAACGGCATCCGCAACGGCAGACCCTATGTTCTTAAGCCCGGCCTCGGCGCAGGCGGCGTTGATTTCTATGACGGTTCCGGCGATGAAACTCCCGCTTGCCGCGAAGCAAGGCTTTGGATCGAAGCTGTACGCGAGGACAAAGAGCCTTTCGTTACTCCCGAGCAGGCTTATGCTGTTAGCTGCATCCTCGAGGGCATCTATACCTCTGCTAAGACCGGCGAACCCTATTATTTCAATAAATAAACGAGGTTTATATCATGACGTTAGGTGTAATAACCGTTTTATTCGGCGACAAGCCTTTGGATGAAACTCTTGCATATCTTAAATCGATCGGCATCGAAGAGCTTGAGGTTGGCGCGGGCGGATATCCCGGAAAAGCGCATTGCGACCCTGCTGTTTTGCTTGCCGATGAAGCAAAGCTTGCCGAGTTCAAGGCGACCTTCGAAAAATATGATCTTAAGATAAATGCTTTCGGTTGCCACGGAAACCCCGTTCATCCCGATAAGGCGATCGCCGAAAAATACCGTTCCGATTGGCGCAATGCGGTTTTATTGGCTGAAAAGCTCGGCATAAAAAAGATTATCGGTTTTTCGGGTTGCCCCGGCGATTGCGAAAATTCCAAGTATCCCAACTGGGTAACCTGCCCTTGGCCCGAGGATTATCTTGCCGTTCTTGATTATCAGTGGAACGAGGTTTTAATTCCTTATTGGAAAGAAGAGGCTAAGTTCTGCGCTGAGCACGGCATCGAGAAGATCTGCTTCGAAATGCACCCCGGCTTCTGCGTTTACAACCCCGAAACTCTTCTAAAGCTTCGCGAAGCTGTCGGCGATATAATCGGAGCAAACTTCGATCCCTCGCATCTTATTTGGCAGGGAATTGACCCTGTTGCGGCTATTCGCAAGCTCGGCAATGCGATATATCATTTCCATGCGAAGGATACCAAGATCGATCAGCTTAACACTGCTGTTAACGGCGTGCTTGATACCAAGCATTACAGCGATGAGATCAACCGTTCTTGGATCTTCCGTGCGGTCGGTTACGGCAACGATATGCAATATTGGCGTGATATGATAAGCAATCTTCGTCTCGTCGGTTATGATGATATTCTCTCTATCGAGCACGAAGACAGCCTTATGACATCCAAAGAAGGTCTTGAAAAGGCAGTTGCTTTCCTCAAGCAATGCATCATGAAAGAGCCTGCTCCCAAAGGAATGTTCTGGGCTTAATGAATATATTGTTGGCGCCCGATTCGTTTAAGGGCTGTCTCACTTCTGTTGAGGTGTGCCGCGCTTTGAACGAAGGTATCAACAAATATTCCAATAGAATTAACGTTATGCAATTCCCCTCGTCCGATGGCGGTGAGGGGTTTTGCGATTCTATGAGGAATATTTACGGCGGAAAGCTTATTGAAAGGGAAGTGAAGTTCCCTTTGGGAAACCTCGGAACAGCGCACTTTGTTTTTGATGAGGACAAAAATACAGCGTTCATTGAGCTTGCCGAGGCTTCGGGTCTTTCGCGTGTTCCCGAAGATAAACGTAATATTCTTGTTTCTTCAACGTTCGGAACCGGCGAATTGATAAAAGCGGCAATCGATCTCGGTGCAAACAAGGTTTATATCGGTCTTGGCGGTTCGGCAACGAATGATTGCGGCATAGGTATGCTTGCCGCTTTGGGAATGCGGTTTCTTGATAAAGAGGGCAATCCTTTAATCCCTGTTGCTAAATCGCTTCCGCTTGTAGCCTCGGTTGATAAAAGCGAGATGCCCGATTTGTCGAACGTGGAATTTATTGCGGCGTGCGACGTGAAAAATCCACTGTGCGGAAAAAACGGTGCGGCGGAGGTGTTTTCGCGTCAGAAAGGTGCAACCGATACAGAGGTGGCATTTCTTGATGAAGCTGCGCGAAGCTTTGCCGGCGTTATGGGCATAGATCCCGCGCTTTCGGGCTCGGGCGCGGCAGGCGGTGTTGGTGCGGCTGTGCTTTCGGTTCTCGGCGGCAGATACGTTAGCGGAGCTTCGCTTTTGGTTGATTCCGCAGAGTTTCAAAAAGCGCTTTCCGCTTCGGATATTTTAATAACGGGAGAAGGCAACACCGATGCGCAAACAGCATTCGGTAAGCTTGTTGGCGTTATGGTCGACGAAGCAACGAAAAAGCGGGTTAGAGCGTTTATTATATCGGGCGGCCTTTCTCAAGGCTTTGAGACCATGTTTTCGCTCGGTGCCGAAATGGTATTTTCGCTTTGCGACGAAAAATACGATAAAGATTATTGTATCAAAAATGCGGCCTCGCTGCTTTCAAAGAAGGCGTTCGAGCTGTTGACGTTAATATACGAACAGTAGGTTGAATATTATTGAAACGTCTATTTACAAAGATTAGAATTATGAGGAAATAATATGAAAAAGTGTTTGGTATTTGTTATTGCAATAATATTCTGCCTGCCAATGCTTTCGGTGAATGCGGCGTGTGATAGTTTTGATACCGCTAAGGTCGATGAAAATACCGCCAAGACGGTTCTGAGTCAAAAGAATGTTCGCTTTATTAAGGAATATAACAGTGATTATGATACGGGAATAGTAAAAAGCTTTAACGTGAATGAAAATGGAAACGTTGCTATCATTCTCGAAAGCGGCGAATGCAAGTATATCGCCGTATATGACGACAACGGTGGTTTTCTGCGTGGTTATTTGTTAACCAGCCCGGGAGATATGTTTGTTCAATGGTCGGGAGAAAATATTGATTTTGTGTTTGTGAAAACGGGATACATAATTTCTGTTGATGATAAGGGAAATGTTATTGACGTTTCAAGAGTGTCTGATATCGACGGAAACAAAGAAGATTTTGAAAAGCTTTCCAAACAAAAAAGCGAGTGTGTAAACGGAAGCAAGTATGAACTAAAAAAGAAATATACTATCAGAACTATGTTTTCCGGAGGAACGGAAAGAATAATCAAAACGCTGCCTGACGGCGAAGAAAAGTTGATATGGTTCGGTCAAAAGCAAGAAGAGTATGAACGCCCTACCGAGTATTCGGCTATTAAAAGTCGAGCGATTTCTATCGCTTTGGCGATATTTTTCGCCGGCGCTTTGATTGTTTGGTGTATTAAGCGTTTTGTTAAAAGAAGAAAAGAAAAAGTTCAAAAAAAAACAAAGCTCTTGCATTGATTGCAGGAGCTTTGTTGATTGAATGACTAAAGCTGAGAAGCGGGAATGAACGATGTCAGGATACCGTGAACTACATAGCGTTCGTCATCGTTATTATTGACGTTTGCACAGGTGATAAGTGTGCAAATACGCGATTCTGCGTTATACTCACGGTTTATGCGAAGAGTGTTTCGGCCAACGATCTTATTAAGGAAAGCGAGATATTCATCGCTGTTCGCGAAAATCGTTTGTGTAAAATCGGTTGTTGCATTACGGTAGCCGGTAAGCACCTTATAAATATAAAGACCCTTTTCCGTATAGATCTCTATGTTCATTGTTTTAACCAGCGTGTTTCGGTTCGCACTTTCCATAAAGGTTTTTAAAGTTCGGAACATCGAGCCGTTTTTCATGCAATGGCCATAGATAACGTTGTTGATATTTGCATCCCAATCGTCCGACATCGAAAACTCGGCGGTTATACAGCCCGAGCTTAAATCCTTGCCGTTGAAATCATGGAAAAGATAAAAGTTGGTGTCGCTGGAGTGCTTCAAAATCGGGTAGTTGATCTTTGTATAATCAACGTATATCCAAGCATACGCATCTTCGTATTTGGATTTAAACTTCATATAGTTGCGGTAATAATCGCTTCGGCGCTGTGAATCTTCAACCGAAGCGTTCCCGCCGATATAGTTAAGATATTCGCCGTTGGAGTTGATCATCTGCTCTAAAGTATACATAGACGTGGGCTCGGGCAGGGGAGCGGAATGCTTAACTGCAGATAAGGTGTTTTCGGGAAGTATTTCGCCGTATAGCTCATTAACCTCTTCGGTTTGAAGCGCGCTGGCGATCAACATATATGAAGCATAAGAGAACAAGCCGATCAAAACCGCAATAAGCGCCGAACGGATCAACAATGCGGGAAGCATTGCTTTTTTTTCGCTTGCGATATCGCCTCGAACGTCGTTATGCGAGAATCGCTCAACCGAGGATTCGAAATTGCTGTGGGTTGTATTGTTCATCGGATCCCTCCTTGCGCTATATTATATACAATATTGCACTAAAAATCAACCGTTTGGACCTTTTATTTCAAATTTCGTTACAAAACGCTCTTAAAAAGCTCAAATTCCCAAAAAAAGGTTGACATTTGGGAATATTTAATTAAAATGTAAGATAGAATTATATGATTATTTTCGGAGGAACAGAAATGGCATCTGTAAAAGCGAAAGAAATTGAAAAGAACAAATATGAGTTCGAATTCCTTATTGATAAGGCATCGTTCGATGAAGAAATCAACAAGGTATACCGCAAGAACGTTTCTAAAATGAACGTTCCCGGTTTCCGTAAGGGCAAGGCTCCCAAGCACGTTATCGAAAAGCTTTACGGCACCACCGTTTTCTATGATGAAGCAATCGATAACCTCCTTCCTTCTGCATACGAGGCTGCTCTCGCAGGCACCAAACTTGATGTTGTAAGCCGTCCCGAGCTTGAGGTTGTTTCTATCGACGATAAGGGAGTTACCCTTAAGGCTGCAGTTTGGACCAAGCCTTCCGTTGAGATCTCCTCTTACAAGGGCCTCGAGGTCGAAAGAGACGTAATCGAGGTTACCGACGAAGACGTTATGAAGGAAATCGACAATACCCGTGAGCGTAACTCCAGAATGCTCACCGTTGATAACCGTCCCGCTGAAAACGGCGACGAAGCTGTTATCGATTTCGAGGGCTTCCTTGATGGCGTTGCTTTCGATGGCGGCAAGGGCGATAAATATCCTCTTTAGCTCGGCAGCGGCAGCTTTATCCCCGGCTTTGAGGAGCAGATCGTCGGCAAGAACGTCGGCGACGAATTTGATATCAACGTAACCTTCCCCGAAGATTACGGCGCAGAAAACCTCGCGGGCAAAGAAGTTATCTTCAAGATCAAGCTTCATGAAATCAAGGTTAAAGAGCTTCCCGAGCTTGATGATGAGTTTGTTAAGGACGTTTCCGAATTCAACACCGTTGATGAATATAAGGCAGACGTTAAGGCTAAGATCACCGAGCGCCGCGAAAAGACCGCTGATGGCAAGGTTGAGCAGGCTCTCGTTGATGCACTTTTGGCAAACACCGAGGTTGATATTCCCGCTTGCATGATCGAGCAGGAAATCGACAGCTATATCCGTGATTATGAATACCGTCTTTCTTCTCAGGGCGGTTCCTTGGATATGTATTTCAAATATACCGGCATGACCATGGAACAGCTTCGCGAAAACTTCAAGGCAGATGCCGAAAAGCAGGTTAAGACCAGACTTGCACTTGCAAAGATCGTTAAGACCGAAAAGATCAAGGCGCTCAAAAAAGATATTGAGGCTGAATACAAGAAGATCGCTTCGGGCTATAATGTTGATATCGAAACCGTTAAGTCCAGCATTCCCGAAGACAGCATTTCCGAAGATATCGTGCTTCGCAAAGCAGTTGATCTCGTTAAGGAAAACGCTGTTATCAACCAGAAATAATTTCCGAAAGGTAGATTGACTATGTCCTTGGTTCCGATGGTATTGGAGCAGACCGCGCGCGGCGAGCGTTCCTATGATATTTTTTCGCGCTTGCTCAACGACAGAATCGTTTTCATAGGCGAGCCTATCAACGATACCGTTGCATCGCTTGTGGTCGCACAGCTCCTTTATCTTGAAAGTGTAGATCCCGAAAAAGAAATATCGCTTTATATCAATTCTCCCGGCGGCTCCATAAGCGCCGGTATGGCGATATACGATACTATGAACTACATCAAGTGTCCGGTTTCTACTATCTGCATCGGCATGTGCGCGAGCATGGCTGCCGTTCTTCTCGCTTGCGGCGAAAAGGGCAGAAGAATTGCGCTTCCGCACTCCAAGATCATGATACATCAACCCCTTATAAACGGGCATTTTCAGGATCAGACAACAAATCTTGAGATCGAAGCCGCCGAAATGGAGCGTATTCGCACAATGCTTAACGAGCTTTTGGCGAGCGTTACCGGCAAGGACATTTCCGAGATCGAGAAGGATACCGACCGCAACAACTATATGAATGCTGTTGCCGCCATGGAATACGGCCTGATCGACAAAGTGCTTGAGAAAAGAGATTAATTTACCTTATGGCAGATAAAGTTAAGATCTGTGGCTTCTGCGGCAGACCCTCTTCGAATCTTACAACCTTGACCATTCAGGGTAACCATATTGATTTTTGCGATGATTGCATTAATCTTTGCTGTGAGATCTCCGACGTTTATGATGACCATATCATGATAGAAGAGGCGGCTGTTGCAGAGCCCGATACAAATATAATCGCGCTTCCCAAGCCTGCCGAGATAAAGGCAGAGCTTGACAAATACGTTATCGGTCAGGATGACGCAAAGGTTACGCTTTCGGTTGCTATTTATAACCATTACAAGCGCATTAACTCTTTGGTTGAAAAGGGAAAGGGCGATCCCGATGAGGTAGAGCTGAGCAAATGCAACGTTCTTCTCCTCGGTCCTACCGGTGTAGGAAAAACCCTTCTTGCGCAAACGCTTGCAAGAATGCTTGACGTTCCGTTTGCCATTGCCGATGCCACAACCCTTACAGAAGCGGGCTATGTCGGCGAGGACGTAGAGAATATTCTGCTTCGCCTTATTCAAGCGGCTGATTTCGACGTAAAAAAAGCCGAGCGCGGAATTATTTATATCGATGAGATTGATAAGATTTCGCGCAAGAGCGAAAACCGCTCGATAACCCGCGACGTTTCGGGCGAGGGCGTTCAGCAGGCTCTTTTGAAGATCGTCGAAGGAACTATTTCGAACGTTCCTCCTCAAGGCGGAAGAAAGCATCCGAATCAGGAATTTATCCAGATCGATACATCCAATATCCTTTTTATATGCGGCGGTGCATTTGACGGCTTGCGCGAAATTGTCGGCAACCGATTGGGTAGACAATCGGTTGGTTATAATTCCCCCAAGCTTTCTGCAGATGAACGTAAAAAAGGCGAGGATTTCAAGAAGGTTACACAGCAGGATATCGTTAAATACGGCTTAATTCCCGAGCTTGTTGGCCGTATTCCCGTTATCGCAACGCTTGAACCGCTTGATAAGGATGCGTTGGTTCGCATTCTTAAAGAACCTAAAAATGCGTTGATTAAGCAATATCAAAAGCTGTTTGCGTATGACGGCGTTGAGTTAAGCTTTGATGATGAAGCCATTGAGGCTATTGCCGAAAAGGCACATAAGCTTCAAAGCGGCGCAAGAGGTCTTCGTGCCATTACAGAAGGAATTATGACAAAGTTTATGTATGAAGTTCCTTCCTACGAAAGCATCAAGAAGCTTGTTATTACAAAAGAAATGATCGGCTAAAGCCGTATAAGGAGAAAATATGACAGCCATAATTCTCGCTGCGGGCTTGGGTAGCCGTTACGGCGGGCTTAAACAGCTTGATCCCGTAGGCCCCAACGGTGAGTTCATTATCGACTACTCTGTATTTGATTGTATCCGTTCCGGTTTTGATAAGATCGTATTTATCATAAAAGAAGAAAACCTTGAAATTTTTGAAGAAACCATTGGCAACCGTGTTAAAAATGCGGTGCATGTCGAATATGCGTTCCAAAACGCTTACGATCTTCCGAACGGCTTTTCTCTGCCGAACGAGAGAACGAAGCCTTGGGGCACTGCCCACGCAATGCGCTCCTGCCGTAACATCGTTGATGAAAAGTTCATAATCTTTAACGCCGATGATTTTTATGGCTATGAAACATTTAAAAATATGCACGATGCCTTGGGATCGGTTGATTCTAAAAACTTTGTTATGCCCGGATATGTTCTCGAGAACACGCTATCTGAAAACGGCAGTGTGGCGCGCGGAGTTTGCGTTACCGAGGATGACCACATAAACCATATCCGCGAGATAAAAAAGATAATGCGTGTTGACGGTATTGTTAAATGCGAAATTGACGGTGAATGGTCGGCATTGGATGCTAAAGCGCCGGTTTCAATGAATTTCTGGGGCTTTACACCCGATATATTCGCGCATACCGAAAAAGGCTTTTCGGCATTTTTGCGCAATCCTTCAACCGATCTTATCAACGAAGAATATTATATTCCCAACGTTGTTGACGAAGGAATAACTTCAGGCGAGTTTAAATGTAAAGTTATACATACCTCTGCAAAATGGATGGGTGTAACCTATAAGGACGATAAACCCGAATTTGAAAGATTCCTTAAAGAAAAGATCGACAACGGCGAATACCCCGAAAATCTTTGGGGCTGAAAAAGTCAAAAAAACTGCCATGCAAAACATGGCAGTTTTTGTTTTTAAGCTGTTTTTCTTATTTTTCCGCATAATCCGCCGATAACAGCAGGAATGAGCAGATAGCCGGTCAGAACAAATGCGGTATACAGTGGAGGGAATGCAGAAAACATATTTTGCATGAAAGCAATGGGAATATTATAAGGTTCGCGCAGGTTCATGATATTGCATCCCCAAATGGCGTTCATAGTTATTGAAATAACTGAAAAAAACACAATGAACTCGATATAGGTCAAATAACGCTTTCTCGTAAGCCTTTCTTCGTATATTAGAAATAAAACGCCCAGCAGGATCATTAATGAATGAAAAAGAAGACTGTATAAAGAAAAATAATGCCAAATAGGGTAGCTCATCAGCGAAGTTGTAGGCAAAATCATAAAAGTAATTCCGCCAACGGGGCAACCGTAAGCGATAAACACGTCACCGAAATTCTTTAAACGCGAATGTGAATATCCCGAAAGCCAAACCGCAACGATAAATAAACCACAAAACGAAAGCGGAAACCATGCATCGAGGTTCAAATCTCCGTTGATAAAGCTGTGCGTCATTTTCATTAGCTCTAAAACCGTAAGCAACGGCGCTGATATTTTACAAAGCAGCTTAAGGAGTTTTTCGTTTGCTTTTCGTTTCAGAATAATTATTGAAGTAATAATGATTAGAAAACAAATGAAAACCGCGATTATATGCGGTGCGGTAAACATTCCGCATGGCTCGAATCTGCCGTTCGGCGCAAAAAGATAGTTGCCTAAAACAAGGCTTTTTAACATTATGTATCACCGTTATTCGTTGATATTTATCCTTATACCGTTAACCTCGACGTCGCCGTCTGCGCGAATTAAAAGATATTTCGTGCCGTCGATGACCCTTGTTTCTATAAGATCGCTGTGCTCGGGCGAAACCTTAACGGTAACCTCGGGGGTTTTAACCTCAAACTTCTTAATATCAATAATATTTGCGGGCGGGATAGCGGCAACTCCGAGATCTTCTTCGATCTTTTCCGAAAATGCGCTGACGGTTTCTTCGTTCACGCCGCCGAAACGTAACAGCGAGCCCATGTCCTTAGAAGAAAGCATAAGAGGCTCTTCCTCTTTGTTCGCTTTGTGGTCAGCGGCGAGCTCAAGCAGTTGTCCTTGAACAGCCTGAACCAACTCAAGACTGCAACCTTCCGCAACGGTAGAGTTGAGAATTCCGGCAATGCTTTCGGTTTGTTCGGTTGCGGGCAAGGGCATTTCGGTGTTAAAGATCGCCTTTGTGAACGATTCGTGAGATAACGAGACATCTCTTGTGTAGAAAAGAGCATTATAGATATTTGCGCTGTTTGAATCAAATGCAGGGAACATAAACCCGATCTCGGGTGCAGATATCATCGAATCTCTGATGATATTTTTGAACTTATTCTCGCTTAGATTATATCCTAAAGAAGGCTTAGCCGCCTTAATGGGACATACGGCGCAAAGAATATATGAAAACATTTCGGAGGAATCGTTCTTCTCGCCATCTTCGTTATAAGTAAAAATATCATATTTGTCGTTAGCAATAAGTATAAAATAACTGCCCTCAAGCTCAAGAGATGCGATTGTTTTTTCGAAAAACGCTTTAACCGCATCGCTGTCGGAAAGGCTTGAGTTTCTTAAAGAAGAAAGCAAACGATGTTCATCGCTGTCGAGAACCTGTTGATTTGAAAAAGAAATATCTATCAAGTTTCTTCCGATTGTGCCCGAAAGAGTGCGGCGAAGCAGTGAAAGTATCTCTTCGGCTTCGTTGTCGGATATCATTCCGAGCATTTGGTCGAATTCCGAAATAATGGTATGATTATCATTAACATAACATCCTCTGATGCGGCCGACGTTGTTCTTTTCGGGACGCATTCTGCGGCGTATGGTTGCGATTTCGCGGTCGTTCATTTGTAACACTCCAAATTCGTTAGTTCTTTTATAATACCGCTTATTTTCAAAGATGTCAATGTTTAAAAATTTAAAAATACACAGAGGGGTTCTTTTTGTAACCGTAAATAGTGCAAAATGTTATGCGATATACTTGCTTTTTACAGTATATTTATTTATAATGTAGAAATGCGAAAAAAATCAAAAAACTTTAGTAATTTACTTGACTAAAGCGTATGCTTGTGATATTATAACTGTATTGTATTATTTTGCTTTTATAAAGGTGAATGATGAGTCCTGTAAACACTTCATTAAAAAGAGACGAAGATCTTATTCCGATACTCAGGCGTCTTTATGAATCCTATGGATATAAGCGCTTTAAAATGAGCAAGTTTGAAGAATATGATCTGTATTTGGAGAATAAAGCGTTTTTGCGCAATGCAAATATAATAACCGTTACCGATCCCGCGGGCAGATTGCTTGCGTTAAAACCCGATATTACCTTGTCTATCGTTAAAAACGTTAGGGAAGAGGCTTTGCCGCAAAAGGTTTATTACAGCGAAAATATTTATCTTGCCGACAGCGAAGCCGGCGAGATAAAAGAGGCTAAACAGATCGGGCTTGAATATATCGGCAAGTTGGATACACGCGCGCTTGGCGAGATTTTGCTCTTGGCGGCAGAAAGCCTTGAAAATATTGACAGCGATTATAAAATCGCTTTATCGCACATGGGCTTTGTTTCGGTTATTATTGATAACTGCGGCATACCGCAAAAGGCAAAAAATAAAGCTATTGCGCTTATTTCCGAGAAAAACAGTCATGGCTTGCGTGCGCTTGCTTCCGAGTGCTCGCTTGCCGAATCTGACACCGAAAGACTTTGCTGTCTTATAAGCGTTTGCGGTTCGCTTTGCAAGGCTATTGCCGATACAAAAGAGCTTGTTTGCGATAGTGTTTCGGAAGAGTTCTATAACGAGCTTGTTGAATTATCCGATATCGTTTCGGGATTTGGCTTGGAAGATAAGTTTATTCTCGATTTTTCGGTTTTGAATGACGTTAATTATTATAACGGTCTTGTTTTTCAGGGCTTTTTAAGCGGTGTTCCCAAAAGCGTGCTTTCGGGCGGCAGATACGACAATCTCGTTCAACGCTTCGGTTGTGATACCTCGGCTGCCGGATTCGCTGTATATATCGATCTGCTTCGTCAGTATACAAGGCTTGACGATGAATACGATTGCGATATCCTTATGCTTTATTCGGCGGATTGCAACGCTTTCGACGTTCTTCTTAAACAAAAAGAGTTTGCAAACGAAGGTAAATGCTGTATGGCGTTCCTTGAAGAGCCAAAAGCGATAAAATACAGAACCAAGGCTGTTTTTTCTGCCGATGGGAGCTTGAAATATGAATGATTACATAAATATCGCCCTGCCTAAAGGCAGATTGGGTGAAAAGGTTTATGCTTTGCTTGAATCGATCGGTTACGGATGTCCCGAGTTGATGGGCGGTTCAAGAAAGTTAATATTCGAAAATCCCGAAAACAAGGTCAGATATTTCTGGGCAAAGCCCTCTGACGTTGCCGTTTACGTTGAGCGCGGCGCGGCCGATATCGGCGTTGCGGGCAAGGACATTTTGTTGGAAGCCGGTTCGGATGTTTATGAGCTTTGCGATCTTGGCTTCGGAAAATGCCGTATGGCAGTTGCGGGTATTAAGGGCGTTAGGATCCCGACTGATAAAACCATTCGAGTTGCAACCAAATTCCCTAAAATAGCACGTGATTATTTTGCAAAGCAGTCGAGAGACATCGAGATAATTAAGCTTAACGGCTCGATAGAAATTGCACCCCTGCTCGACTTAAGCGACGTTATCGTCGATATCGTCGAAACGGGCACAACGCTTAAAGAGAACGGCTTAGAGCCCTATGAAACGATCTGCCCCATAAGCGCTCGTTTGATTGCAAACAAGGCGGCTTATAAATTTAAATCCGACAGTATAAACGAGCTCCTTAAGGCTACTGTCGACTATATTTCGGAGAATAGAAAATGATAAGAATCTTTAACGGATGCGATGAATCTTCTGTTTTCGACAGAAGCAGCGATCTTCCCGATGTTTCGGGCAGTGTTCGCGAAATAATTGAAAACGTTCGCATCAACGGCGATAAAGCATTAAAGGAATACAGCTTAAGGTTTGACAAAGCCGACGTGGAAAAGTTCGAAATTGATCCAAGCCGTATGAAAGAGGCATATGACAGATGCGATGCTGATTTCAAGGCGGTTTTGGATGAAGCGGCGGCTAACATTAAAGAATATCACTCTGCACAGGTTAGAGAAGGCTATGAGATAAATCGAAGCAACGGCGTTACCGTCGGCAGAAAGGTATTGCCGTTGGAAAGAGTTGCGCTTTACGTTCCCGGCGGAACCGCGGCTTATCCTTCTTCGGTTTTAATGAACTGCATTCCCGCAAAGATCGCAGGCGTTGATGAGGTTATTATGACGACGCCTCCCGCAAACGGCGGAAATATAAGAGATGATATTCTTGCCGCGGCTTATGTTGCGGGCGTAGACCGTTTGTTCTGCATAGGTGGTGCGCAAGCCGTTGCCGCATTTGCATACGGGTCCGAAACGGTTCCCAAGGCAGTCAAGATAGTTGGCCCCGGCAATGCTTTCGTTGCAGAGGCAAAACGTCAGGTTTACGGCATCGTTGACATCGACATGATCGCAGGCCCGAGCGAAATACTTATTGTTGCCGACGGCTCGGCAAACCCGAAAGCGGTTGCGGCTGATATGCTTTCTCAGGCTGAGCACGATAAGAACGCATCGGCTGTATTAATAACCGATTCGGCAGATTTGGCACAGAAAACAGCGGTTGAGCTCGAAAAGCAGCTTGCTGTACTGCCGCGAAAAGAAATAGCCGAGGCTTCGATTGAAAATAACGGAAAAATCATTATAACCGACAGCATTGTCGATTCTATTTCGGTTGCAAACAGATTAGCCCCCGAGCATCTTGAGATAAACACCGAAAACGCGATGGAGCTGTTGCCTTTGGTCAGAAATGCGGGCTCGGTTTTCTTGGGTGCAAATTGCCCCGAGGCTGTAGGCGATTATTTTGCGGGAACAAACCACGTTTTGCCGACAAGCGGAACTGCAAGATTTGCAAGCGCACTTTCTGTTGATGATTTTATTAAAACGTTGGAATATACCTATTATCCGCGTGAGGCTTTGATTGCCGATGCCGATAAGATCGCGCTCTTTGCTAAACGTGAGGGACTTGATGCACATGGCAGAAGCGCAACGATTCGTAAGGAGCTTTGATAAGCAATGAGCATCTTTTTGGATGAACGCCTTTCTTCATTAAAGGCTTACGTTCCCGGCGAGCAACCGAAACCGGGTGAGTTTATAAAACTTAATACAAACGAATTCCCTTATCCGCCTGCACCTGACGTTGCACAAGCGGCTTTTGATGCGGTCGGCGGAATGCATTTGTATTGTGATATGAATTGCACCTGCCTTAAAGCCGAGTTTGAAAAGGTGTTTGGTTACGGCGGAAACAACGTGTTGTTCACTAACGGTTCGGATGAGGCGCTTTACCTTTGCTTTCTTGCATTCTGCGGTAAAAACCGAGGGGCCGCTTTCGCCGATATAACCTATGGCTTTTATTCGGTCTATGCCGATTTGTGCGGCTTGGAAAAGAAGATCATTCCGTTGGATAATGATTTTTCTGTTGTTCCGAGCGATTATTACGGTTGCGATAAGACGATTTTCATTGCAAACCCCAATGCGCCGACCGGCAAAAAGCTTTCTGTTGAAGAGGTTGAGGGCATAGTAAAAAACAATAACGGAATTGTTGTTATCGATGAGGCTTATGCCGATTTTTCGGGCTCGACGTGTGCACTGCTTACCGAAAAATACAAAAACCTTGTTGTTGTAGGAACCTTTTCCAAATCGCGAGGAATGGCAGGCGCAAGATTGGGATACGTTATTGCCGACTGCTTGCTCATTGAAGATTTGAATAAGGTTGTGTTTTCTATCAATCCCTATAACGTTAACTCTTTAACCCAGTCGGTCGGTACCGCGGTTTTAAAGAATAACGATTATTATGCCGAATGCGTTGACGAGATATGCAAAACGAGAGATGATTTCACAAATCGCATAATATCGCTCGGTTTTGAAGCGATCCCGTCTTATACCAATTTTGTTTTTGCGAAGCATCCCGAATATTCGGGTGAATATATTGCATCAAAGCTAAGAGAAAACGGTGTTTTGATAAGACATTTTTCTAACGCAAGAATTAACGATTATGTACGTATTTCAATCGGTACGCCCGAGCAGATGGATAGCGTTGTTTCTGCTTTAAAGAAGATTATCGGAGGTTTAAAATGAGAATAGCCGAGATAAAAAGAAAAACAAAAGAAACCGATATAGAGCTTTATTTAAACATTGACGGAAAGGGTGAATGCGAAATCGACACAGGCATTGCCTTCTTCGATCATATGTTAACCCTTTTTGCATCTCACGGTATGTTTGATCTAAAGGTTAAGTGCATTGGCGATATTGAGGTCGATGCGCACCATAGCGTTGAGGATATAGGTATTTGCTTGGGCAAGGCCTTCGCAGAGGCACTGGGTGATTTAAAGGGATTGAAGCGCTATGCCGACAAGACCGTTCCCATGGATGAAGCTCTTGTTCTCGTGGCACTTGATATTTCGGGCAGACCCCACCTTTCGCTTTCGCTTGATGTTCCTGCGAGAAAGGTAGGTAATTTCGATACCGAGCTTGTAGAAGAGTTTTTCCTTTCTTTTGTTCGTAACGCGAAAATGACTCTGCATATAAAAAAGCTTGCCGGCAAAAACACTCACCATATCATCGAAGGCTGCTTCAAGGCTTTCGGCAGAACGCTGGACGAGGCAACCATGATCGATCCTCGCCGCGAGGGTGTGTTGCCTTCAACTAAGGGAGTTCTCTAATGGTAGGAATAATTGATTACGGAGTCGGTAACCTGTTTTCGCTTAAATCCTCGTTTGCTCATTTGGGCGTGGATACCGAAATAGTTAAAAACGAGGCGCAGGCATCGCGTTGCGATCGTCTGATCCTTCCCGGAGTCGGTGCGTTCGGCGATGCGGCAACAGCGTTGCGTAACAGCGGTCTCGATAAAACCGTTAAACAAGCCGCCGAACACGGAGTTCCGCTTTTGGGTATTTGCCTCGGTATGCAGCTTTTGTTTGAAGAAGGGCTTGAGTTCGGTTCGCACGAGGGCTTGGGGCTTATTCCCGGCAAAGTGGTTTCAATAAAACCGCTTATTAACGGAAATAAAATCCCTCACATCGGCTGGAACAGCCTTTCGTTAACAAATGAAGATAAGGGACTTTATAAATATACCGAAAACGGCGAGTTTGTTTATTTTGTTCATTCCTTTCATGCCGAGTGCGATGATAAATATATAACCGCAAAAACCGAATACGGCTCTATGCTTACGGCTTCGGTTAGAAACGGCAACGTTTTCGGCGCACAGTTTCATCCTGAAAAAAGCGGAGATGCGGGATTAAGAATGTTAAAATCATTTTGTGAGTTTTAGAGGGTGCTATGCAGATTTTACCGGCAATAGACATATTTGAAAAAAAGGCCGTTCGCTTATATAAGGGCGATTATGCGCAAATGACCGTATACGGAACTCCGCTTGAAGTCGCAAAGGATTTCGAAAAGAAGGGTGCATCGTTTATTCACCTTGTTGATCTAGAGGGTGCGCGCAAAGGCGAGCCTGCGAATTTCGAAACGGTTGCTTCGGTTGTTTCGACAGTTAAAATCCCCTGTGAGATCGGAGGCGGAATCAGAAACATCGAAACGGTTCGCAGATATATAGACGCGGGTGTTGCAAGGGTTATTCTCGGCACCTCGGCTGTTTCGGATAAAGAATTTTTAATAAAAGCGGTTGAGGAGTTCGGAGACAAAATCGCTGTTGGCGTCGATGCGCGCGACGGTATAGTTGCTATAAGCGGATGGACCGAGCAAAGCGGTATTCCGACACTTGATTTTATCGGCGAAATGATCGGTCTCGGTGTTAAAACCATTATTTGTACCGATATTTCCAAGGACGGCGCTCTTTCGGGAACCAACACGCAGCTTTATAAGGATATTCTCGCTAAGTATCAGCTTAACCTTATTGCCTCGGGCGGCGTAACCACCATCGATGATATAAAAGAGCTTAAGGAAAGCGCGGTCAGCGGTGCGATACTCGGCAAGGCAATTTATAACGGAAACATCGATCTTTCCGAAGCAATTTCGGTTGGGGAGGGAAGATAGTTGATTACAAAGCGTATTATACCCTGTCTCGACGTGAGAAACGGCAGGGTGGTTAAGGGAAAGAACTTTCTTGGCCTTAACGACGTTGATTCGCCGGTTAAGCTTGCGGCAGAATACAGTGCAAGCGGCGCCGACGAGCTCGTGTTCTACGATATAACCGCTTCATTCGAAGAACGCAAGCTGTTTGCCGATATTCTTAAAGAGGCGGCATCTAACGTGTTTATTCCTTTAACGGTTGGCGGCGGAATAAACACTGTCGACGATTTCAGCCGTGTTCTTGAAAGCGGTGCTGATAAGGTTAGCGTTAATTCCGGAGCTATACGTAATACGTCTATAATCGGCGAGGCTGCGAAAAAGTTTGGCAGCCAGTGCGTTGTTCTTTCTGCGGATATAAAACGTGTAGACGGTGTTTTCAGGGTCTTTTCAAAGGGAGGAAGAGAGAACACCGGAATGGAAGCGTTAAGCTGGCTTAAGAACGGCGTTGAATCGGGCGCAGGCGAGTTGGTTGTGAATTCCATTGATACCGACGGTGTGCGCGACGGGTTTGATATTGAGCTTTTGGCTAAGGTATGCGATATTTGCAAGGTACCCGTTATTGCCTCGGGCGGTGCGGGAACGATACAGCATTTTGTGGATCTTTTCATGCAGGTTCCCGAAATCGATGCGGGACTTGCTGCGTCAGTGTTCCATTTTGGTGATATTAAGATAAGTGATCTGAAAAAGAATCTTCGAGAAAACGGTATTAATGTAAGGATAGATAAGTAAATGTTTAATATTGATAATCTTAAATACAACGACAAAGGCCTCATTCCCGCAATTGTAACCGACGCAAGAACCGGCAAGGTTCTTATGCTCGCATATATGAATCGCGAAAGCCTTGAAATTACTTTGAAGGAAGAAAGAACCTGTTTTTTCTCCCGTTCGAGAAACGAGCTTTGGAGAAAAGGTGAAACCTCGGGTAACGTGCAAGAGGTTGTTTCGATCGCAACCGATTGTGATGCCGACACCTTGCTGGTAAGTGTTATTCCTGCGGGACCTGCGTGCCATACGGGTAACGAAACCTGTTTTTTCAACACTATTGTTGAAAACGCCGCACCGTTCACGATAGAAGGTCTTATGCAACTTATTATCGGCAGAAAAACCGATAAAAAAGAAGGCTCCTATACAACCTATCTTTTCGAAAAGGGAAGAGATAAGATATTAAAGAAGGTAGGCGAAGAGGCAACGGAGGTTATTATCGGCGGCAAAGCCGACGACAAAGCTGAAACCATTTATGAGCTTGCCGATCTTATGTATCATGCCTTGGTGCTTATGGCTGATATGGATATTTCGGTTGACGACGTTATGAAAGAATTGGCCTCGCGCCACGTTATCGACAAAAAAGTAAAGCAAGAAAAAATGACCGGCAACTAAAAAGAGAAGGCAGATTCGATCGAATCTGCCTTTTGCTGTTTATTGTCTGCCGAAGCTGTCAAGCAGCTCGTCGTCGGCATAGAGAAACATCATGTCGCCGTTTGGTGTCTTTTTGTATTCAAACATAAAATCGGTATCGTTAACAATGGCTCTCAACGTGAATTCGTCATAATCGGAAACATCAAGCTCATCGCAAACGTAATCGTTAATAACCAGCTCGGCAACGTTGTCTCTTATAACCGCAAAAACACTTAGCCCTGCGGCTTGTCCGGTAACAAGCGGTTCGGTGCCATCGTCGCAATATTTATAAATATCTTCTTTTTCGGGCTTGCAATTATCGTCTTCGGATGTTTCTTCTTCTTCTTCTTCTTCTTGAAACGCTGCATCTTCGGCTTGTTTACTTTTTAATCTCGCCATTTTCGAATGCGCCTTAATTCCGCCAAAGAGGTAAAACAAAACGAGTGCATGCAAAATAATATCAAGAATATTGAACCATTGAGTAAAGCTTCCGTTAACAAAGCTTATAAACAAAAGAACAATAAAATCGGCCGCAAGAAGTGTGAACGCCAAGAACATAAAAAACGGACTTGTTTTTGATTTAAAATAGCAAATCAAAAACGCACCAAGCGCAATGCCGGCGATAACGATGCCCAAAACAAATGGCATTGAAGCCGACGTTTCGTTCTTTAACGTTGCGCCGAACAGCGTTGCGTAAACAGAAATCGAAGAGGAAAACGGAACAAATATCTTACCGCTTGATATAACGAAATAGATGTTAACAAGCGAAAGAATCAGCATAAACATAAGATTATATCTTGCTCGGTTGATTTTTAATTCAAGAGATTTAAGCTCGTCCATATAATACTCCAAAACCTATTAATAATTAAATTATACATGGCTGTTAATATAAAGTCAAGGCATGAAAATTATGGTTAAAACATAATGCTTTAAAATTCGATTTTTTGATAAAAAAGTATTGACAACCGCATAACTTTGTGCTATAATTTCGTTCGTTGCCTGAGTCGGCAATATCTGGGTGTGGCGCAGTTTGGTAGCGCGCTACCTTGGGGTGGTAGAGGCCGCAAGTTCAAGTCTTGTCACTCAGACCAAAAATCGGGAGTATCAAAACTCCCGATTTTTCTTTGTATTTACTGACTTTTTCGCACTTTTTGGAGTGCGATTTTTTTGTTTCCTCCCGAGCCTGATTTTGCCGATGGTAGAGGCCAGTACATAGTTTAGTACATAGGTTTCAGTTGGCACAGTTTGCAAATGGTAGAGGCTTTCGGTCTTACTCTCGGAAAGAAGAGACATTCGCTTCATTTCACGAGTGCAAAATTTCAAGCCATTAAGGAGGAAAAATTTATGGCAAGCATCGTATCAAGATCCAACGGCACTTATCTCGTCCGTGTTTCCTGCGGAGTGGATTCCAATGGAAAACAAATCGCACGCTCCAAAACCTTTAAGCCCTCAAAACCCAATCTTCCCTACACAAAGCTCAACCGTGAGCTTGAGACATTTATCGCTGCCTTTGAACAGGAGATTCAAAACGAGGGGCCGATGCGTTCGGTTCGCCCTGACAAGATCACCTTCGCCGACTTCTGCGTTCAGTATCTTGAAGTCAAAAAGAACACATTATCACCACAGACTTACAATTTTTATTCCAAGGTCATCGACGAAGAGCTGATGCCAATGTTTGCTCGCATGAAGATGAAGGACTTACACACCTACCATATTCAGCAGTTCGTACAGTACCTCGCAACCGAGAAGAAACGCCTTGACGGTCGTGAGGGCGGTATTGCGGCAAGCACGGTCAAGCGCTACACCACGGTTCTCCGTTCCATCGTCACTATGGCGTATAAGCTCGAATACATTGAGGACGATATCGGTCGCTCTCGCCGTATCGAGTTTCCCAAGGAAGAGACTAAAGAGGTGGAGGCGTTCACTCTTGAAGAGGTCGGAGACATTCTCAAAGCCTTGGAGAGCGAGCCGTGGCATATTCGGGCAGTGATTGAGGTTGCCCTATTCACAGGCTGTCGGCGCGGTGAGATCGTAGGACTCAAGTGGTCTGACATTGATTTTGAAAATCAACGCATATCGGTCAAACGCAGTATTTATAAGCTCAGCGACGGCAAGGCTCGTGAGAAGGAGCCGAAGTCAAAGTGCAGTATTCGCACTATCTCCATTCCTGAACGGCTCTGTAAAACACTCACCGAGTACCGTCTGCAACAAAACCGTCATATCGCCTACCTCGGCGACGGTTGGAGAAATCTTGACTATGTGTTTACCGAGGAGGACGGCTATGTGATGAATCCGCACACGCCCACAAAGCAATTTGACCATTTTTTGAAGCGTCACGGCATCCGTCATTTGAAATTTCACGGACTTCGCCATACAAGTGCAACCATGCTCCTTGCCAATGGCTGTGATATTAAAACCGTATCATCAAGGCTCGGTCACGCCGACATCTCAACGACAAACATTTATGTTCACGCCCTTGAGAGCACAGACAGAATGGCAGCGCAGACCTTTGATAATTTTTTGAAGAAAAACAATGTACATTGAATTCTTAAAATAGTTCCTCTCTGAAGTTTTTATACTTTTAAGAGATTTTCCATTTATGGAGAAAGCCTTGAGCGAGTTTTTCACTTCTCACCCAAGGCTTTTTCTTTGCTTACTGCACATCAAATTTTGAGGTCATATGAAAATCAATCAAACATCACACCGGGATTCAGCAAAACCGGAGACCTCCAGTAGATGCCTTTTTGAGAAAGATAGTAACTTTTGAGAGACCAATATTCCATACAAAAATCCATCGTTTTGTTCTCATCTATCAAGCGTTCGACCTCATCGATGACGGCGAGGTATTCCTCTGTCTGCTCAACAGGATCATCCTTGGGTAAACCGCGGCGTGCATTTGCTGCGTTTTGGTAGAGCTCGGAGAGCTTGTCCTGTCCTACGCTCTCGCTTAGCATATCCATAAGATCCTTGCAAGCATCAGGCTCATAATAAACCCTTGTCTTAAACGCCATAAAGATAGCATATTCAAACGCTTCCTGCTCCTTGGTATTCAAAGATTTTAATTTTTTCAGTGCCAGATAGCATCCGAGCATGATCTTATAATATTTAGCAGAAACAGCGGCGCGACCAAGGCTGTAATAGGAATCGCAAAGATATCCGAGGACCGCGATCTTATCCACAAGTGTATCAATATCGGCATCGTTTCTTGACAGTATGATCTGTGCCGTTTCCGCAAGTGCAGGGCTATCCTTGTATGTGGGAGCTGCGTTCGGATGCTCTTTTCTGCTTTCTATCAATGTATATAATTCTTGCAGTCGCTTTACTTCTTGTTCTGTATACGCCATTTTATCCCCCCTTCGTATGTCAATCGCTTATGAACGGTCGATCACAAATTCGGTCGCTCCGTCAAGCGGTTCCTTTTTCGTATCATAGAAAATATACGCATATCCGTCAACCTCTTCAAGGAAGCCCGTTGCAGTATCCAAAGGATCGAACTGAAGCAAAAGCTTACCTTCATGCTCCTCATCAGGCTCATATTCCGAGGAAGGAACGCCGAACAGACGAGTGCAAGCCTCACTCTCATCACAGTCCTCAAAGCTCATGAGATAGGCCTTTGTAAGATGCTCAAATTCCGAAATTTCTGTATTGAAATCCCCGAGAAGCATATCCGGCTCACCGTCATAATATTCCACCCATACATCGTAAGGATAGCACTCGGTGTCGAGGAAAAAGTACAAGTATCCCTTGTGGGGCAAGCGGTTTTCCTTGTCGTATTCGGCAATGTCCGAAAGCTGTATCTGACCGAGGAAAGCGATATCCTCGGCAAATCTTTCCGCCCATTCCGAGGGAATGGTGGGATCTCCGAAAAATTTTGATGCACCGAAATCGTATTCCTCGGGTGCTTTTGTCAATTTGATCTTAATAGCCTTGCTCATAATTTTACCTCACTTTAATGTAATTTGATAAATGTAGCCTGCACCGAACGATCTCGGGGCGTAAGTCTCCGACTCGCCTGCTTTTACTGTGATCACGGTGTCGGCGGTGGGATTTGACGGATAACGAACTGTCAATGTTACACTGTCCTCATCAACCGCATCCACCGCAAATATTCTTCTTTCGTTGGAAAGCTCTTTGATCTCTCCCATCTTGGCAACAAGAGAAACCGTTGCCGTCACCCTTCGGCTTGTCTCTCCGCTGACACGGTTGGTCGCCCAGCGAATTTCTTGAATCATTAAATTCATACCGTTCTCCTTTTATGTATGTCCCTCTCCGCTCATCCAAAGATAGCGAAGTGCCTTTTCCTGATCCGGCTCAATGTGGCAGAGTCCCTCGTGATAAATTCCGTACAAACGGAGAAGCGAACCGCGAACACCTTTCTCTCCCGACTCTGTATAAATCTCGACCGCCTTGTCAATGTCTCTCTCGGTGCCGAGTCCGTTTTCATACAAATAGGCAAGCAGATACATAGACACCAGATCTCCGCTGTCAACCGCGCGCTTCAGCCTTGCAAATGCCTGTGCTTGATCCTCCTCCACGGGATAACCCAGATGGTACGCAACAGCTACATTGTACATAGCATTTATGTCTCCTGCCTCTGCCGCCAAGGAATACCAAGCAAATTGCTTTTGATGCTCGGGGGAGGGCGTTTTGTCTGCATTTTCAGTCTGTGCCAAGCGGATCGCCGCTTGCATAAAGCCTTCCTCAAGATCACCGAGTGCTAACTTTCCGAGCTGAAGCATCGCCTTAATACTGCCTTGATCAGCTGCTTGCTTGAGGTACATTTCTGCATGATCGACGCTGTATACCTCAAGCTCCTTATTCAGGCACAGTTCAGCGGCATAAAGCAACGCATCCGTCTGTCCGGCATCCAATGCCTTGCCAAACCAATTGGCGCTCTCATCCTCGTCTCCCTCGTCTTGGCAAAGCAGAGAGAGTTGCCACATAGCATCGGCATCGCCGTCAAGTGCCTTCTTTTCTAATGCTTCCTTTGTGTATTTTTCTATATTCATATCCATCTCGCTATTTCCTTTCGCTCACAATTCATATTCAATCTTTACACGGATCTCGATTTCCTCACGCCAAGGATATCTCGCCGCATCATACGCGGCAAAAACCTTGACAAATTCCAACGGTTCACCCTCGATAAGCTCAAATTCCTCGCCTTCAAGCTCAAAAACACCATCCTTCAAGCTCATTGTGTGAAAGCGTGAAAGTGGATAATCTCTGCCGCCGAGCCAATACTCGGCATTTTCGTATGGAAGCCGCATGGATGCGCTTTTGTGCTCGCCCTTTGCCGATGCGTGCATTTCGACAACGAGCACCTTGTGTGGCATTTTTACCGTTTTCAAAAGCTTTTCGGGGGTAGGTATCTCAACGGAGGACTCGACCTCGCCGCCCGAGATAATTCGTCCGCAAGTCAGACACACCGTCTTAAACAGACGGGTTTTGTTATATGGGTTCCCGTCAGGGCCGCCCACGATCGTTACGCGGTTTGATCCGCACCAGGGGCATTGTGATATTACCATATTTTATCCCTCCGCTTGTACCGCAGCATCATCGTCGAATGCGTAATCTGCAATCCATTCCTTTGCCGGCAGGTAGCCAAGCTCTGCCGCTTCGGCGATCAAAGAGAGCGCCAATTCCTTGTTTTGTGCGAGCTGCTTTCCCTCGTCATAGATCAATCCCAGCTGATATTTTGCATACGGCTTGCCCATTTTAGCGGACTTGATCAGCCTTCTCAGCGATTTACTTTTCTTCATAAGATCACCTCTTTGCCATTCTTTGCAACTCTATTATACAACAATCCAAGTGATGAATGGTCGCCGTAGAAGCGACATTTGAAATAACTGCAAATTTTCTGTGTAACCCATTTCTAATTATATTATAACACGATAATCGCTTTTTGGCAATAGACTTGGCTACATTTATGCAAGACTTTCGCAAGTTCTTGAGAGAGTTTGAGTTAAATGAGTAAAAACATATAACTTTACTATTGCAATTCTTTGAATAATGTGTTATAATAAATATGTATAACAATAAATAGCAACCTTTTGGAGGTATGATATGAAAAAAATATTGCGATTAACCGCTTTATTGCTCTGTGTAAGCTTGCTGATACCAACGCTCAGCGGATGCGGATTTTTGTTCGGCGGCTTTGGCGATGACCCGGAGGAAGAATTCAACCCGCCGTATCTTGAAAATTACTATGTCAACAAGCACGAGCCCGTTTGCGTGGCAGGTAAGATGGAGGTTTACAAGTACAACAAGAACTCCGACGACCTTTGGATGGGCGGATATGCTTACCACGGCGGACTGACTATGAGCTGGGATACTTATACCGCACACGATACCGCCAAAGTAGATCTTCCCCTTGACGGACTTTATCAGAATATCAGCTTTGTCATCGGCGGACAATTCGGCAGGATCTTCCTGCAAGAGGATGCGAATGGCAATCTGGAGCCATATCTTTCAAGCCAATATGTGTGTTCGCCGCCTACATTGCCGGGCGATGCAGAAGAACGCTTGGCAGGCATACAGTTTTTGGTGGACGACAAGGTGGTCGACGAGGTCATATTTTCCAACTACCAAGTGCCGAAAAGATACACATATAATGTTTCGGGAGCACAGAAATTTTCAATAAATGTTATAGAAGGAATTGAGGGCTTGAACAGAGTGCCGATCCTCGAGCTGACCGTATGGGAGGGCGAAGCCCATGAAACGGGACATGTTCCCGAGCCTGCGGGCGATGAACCGGTACAGCTGATCAAAGACCTAAAACCCTATCTCATCCCCTCAACCTCGAACGCAGCATATTACCCCGATCTCGAATACTCCAATGGCAGAACAGGCATCAAGATGTGCGGAGTCGGATATGAGAATGTCATTGTGACTGCTATTCATTGGGGCGGTGACGAAGACATTTATTTTAACCTTGAAGGAAAATATAACTATCTGACATTTACCGCCGGTGCAGCGGACAGAACCACAACCTATGACGAGGGCGCGGCATGGCTGACCGTGTATGCTGACGGTAAGATCATTCACGAGGAAGTGTATTCCACGCACGAGCTGCAAAGAAGGACGGTGCTGGATGTCAGCGGATGCCATCAGCTGACATTCGTTTGGTCCAATAAAGAAGGAAACGAACAATACGGAACCGCTACCGGTGGCGCTTTCGGCATCTGTGATGCCTATCTTACTACCACCGAAGCGGCATTGGAGACCATTGAGTATTCCTCCCGCGACCTGCCGAACAGACCGGTCAAAATGGTGTCCGAGCTTGGTACCTTCGGTGTGATCAGCAATCTTTCAGAGGATGCGGTGTTTGACGGCTCAACAAACTTAAAAACCTTCTCTATGGGCGGTGTCAAATACAACGAGGGCATTATGCTCTACTCCATGAACAGCCCGCTTGTGACAAAGCCTGCCTATGCTGCCTTTAACCTTGACGGAAAATACGATACCATATCCTTTGTGGCAGGTCACATCTCCAACAGTAATGTTTATGAAAACGACCAAATTGAAATATATGCCGACGGTAAGCTGATCAAGACGATCGAGATCATATGCCACATGCTTCCGCAGGAATATATTGTCGATGTGACGGGCTGCAAGCATCTTGAATTTGTGTCCGGAAAGCTTACCAATGGAAGGTTGTTCCGTCCCGTGTTCGGCATTGCCGAGCTGGTGGCGTACCCTGACGGATATGTTGAAACCGACCTGTTCCCCGAAAGAGTGCCGGAAGATTTTGGCCCGACCTGTGACCTCATCGACACCTTTGGCTTCTACGATGTGTATAATTCCCATATCAGCAAGCAGATCGGTGCCGTCAGTGTGGTGGACGGTTATTATGACGGAACGACCAACAAAAATACCTTTAAGATCGGAAACACGACATACAATAAGGGCATTTTGCTCAAGACCAATGTTCATTTGGAACTTGATATGGGTGGCGTCGCAGGTACGACGGTACTCGGAGCAGGGGTCGCAGGAGGATGGGGACTTCCCATTTTGGCGCTTGCCGCTTCGGGCATCGCATATGAATCTGCATATGCCATGGCAAATATCAAGGGCAGCGGATATACCTCCGTAACCTTTACCGTGGCGATGCAAAAGAAATCCGGCACGATCGCAGAAGACGAAACCACATTGATGATCGGTGCGGACAATGAATGTGTTTGGGAGACCACGCTCCACAAGGATATGGAGCCCACCACATATACCGTAGAGCTCGGTGAGAACTGCGACAGACTGATGTTCTGGCTGGACTGCCCAATCGATGCTGGCGATTCTCACACCTATGCGATCTATGACATTACACTGAATAAGTAATTTCAAAAATATTCAGCGTTGAATAAACGCAAAACAAACACCCGAGCGAGGCTGATTGGCTTCGCTCGGGTGTTTTTATGAAAATTCAAATCACAGAATAACACGGTTATATGGTTGGCGGTGTTTGTAAACTTTCACAATCCCAGAAGGCATCATCGCCAAGAGCTTCGAGGCTTTCCGGCAGCTCGACCCTTTCGAGAGCAGTACAGCCGCAAAACGCAAAATCCTCAATGCTCAGACATCCGCTCGGTATCTCAAGTGTCTCAATGCCGGTGCAATCGGCGAAGGCTTCATAGCCGATAGAGCGCAGGGATGAGGGGAACGAGATCTGCTTGAGGCTTCTGCAATACTGAAAGCACTGTGTGGGTATTTCATCAATACCGTTTGGCAGATCGACCGAAGCAAGTGAACTGCAGCCGCAAAAAGCATTGTTGCCAATGGCCGTCACTCCTTCGGGAATCGATACATTTTCAAGAGACTCGCAAAAGGCAAGCGCGTGTGCGCCGATCTTCTCAAGGGATTTCGGCAAATGTACGCTTGTCAACGCCTTGCAACCTCCGAAGATCTGCTCGGGTAGCTCTTTGAAATGATCGGGCAGAACTGCTTTTTCAAGCCCTTCGCAGTACGAAAAGGCTTCGGCTCCCAAATAGTCAAGGGAGTCCGGCAGAATCAGCTCCTTGATCGAGGAGCAGTTGAAAAATGCCAATCTTCCGATGTATTCGAGCTTTGGCGGAAGGATCAGCTCTTCCAAGTCACGACAGCCCTCAAAGGCACGCTCACCGATCCAAGTCACGCTGTCGGGAATGCGAACGCTTTTCAGCAGCGAATTGCCCTGAAAAGCACGGTTTCCTATCGCCGTGACACCCTCGGGTATCTCCATTGTGAACGGATGACGGGGCGACACGCCCTTCACAACACCGTCTTCAATCAAAAATTCAAGCTTTTCAGACATATTTTTACTCCTTAACAGCGTGAGCGGTTGTTATACCATTCCTTAAATTCCCCAATGGCTTTCATGACGGCTTCCACCTCGGCCTCGCTCAACGGAGCCGGGCTTCTGTTCTCCAAGGCACAGATGATCACATTGCCGTCTACGCTCCAATCTAAAAGCGAGCTCATCGGCCAGTTGTGGATCGTGCCGGATTTCACATTTTCGCGCACGATAAAGCAAAGCGGTCTTTTGATCCCTGCACGCTGTGCAACAGTCGGAGCCTCGCGAACATAATATCCGCTGACATCATAGTCAATGGCACGGCAAATGCCGCTGTCGCTGAAATCAAGCACGGTCTTTTTGAACGGATTTCCCATGCAGGTGGTCTCCACCGCATTGGGCTTTAGGTCGCCTTGCTTTTTCAGCTGATCCTCGCGCTGTACCGCTTGAATGTGCTCAATCGCCTTTGGGAGCATTTCGATAATGTATTCACCAAACGCTTCCTCCGTTTTGCGAACGCTGTCTGCAGGCAGGGCATCTAAGGAATACATCCACAAATAGCTTTTGTTTTTCTCGATCAGCTCTGCTACACGGTCGGCAGAATCGGCACAGGTTTTATCTATTGGGAATGCAAAAAATGAAATTCCCTTTTGCGAAGAGCCGTGGTCATCTGCGATGTCGAAGCTGTAATGGTCTGTAAGCTCGGTGTAAACGGCGTAAAACGAACCGTCCACCTCATAAACATCGGTAACGAAAATATCATTCCAACGGGAATTCACATAATCATCTCCCGTTCTGCCGTCCCTGCGGACAAAGCCGTAGCGATTGATAAGTTTGATATCTGCCATAATAATCACCTCACTGATAAAATTTTTTGTGTTCTTCCAACGCATCGACGATCTTTTTGATCTCATCTGCATTCAGCGCCTCGGGCTTTCCGAGTGCATTCTTTCCGCAGATGATCACATTGCCGTCCACGCTCCAGTCCAGCAGAAAGCTTGATTTCGGACATAATGTGTCCCTTATCTGACTCGTAGTTTCACTGTGTCACTCGCCGGGCTGCAAAGCTTGATGATGTCGAGTATCAGCGAGGGAATGGCAATAATGATCTGATAAATGAACGAGATCATAACAGTTATAAAGATAGTAAAGATAGTAAAAACAATTCTTCCATCGAATACAATCTCTGTCCATTTTTCGCCGGTTACAAGGTTCTTCATAATTTTTACCGTCACGGGTGCAAACAAGAGATGCCGAACTGCAAACTTCCAGCCTTTATTCATGCCCTGCTTGAACGCCTGTCCCCAATAGGGGATGGAAAGCAGGAAGGCGATAATAAACAGATAGATAAAATTTGCCACCAAGAAAATCTGGGGCAGCCGGGGCACGGAACTCACATTTCCGATTAGCATTCCAAGCAAAATGGGGAGCTGTTCCTCAACGCTCAGGTGGGGGATCGCATCAAAGCGGTTCACATTTTCTTCCATGCTGTAATAGCGATTGGGCGCATCGTAGAGAAGATAGGCCTTCAGTTGGAAGGAGCCGCTGCCGAGGGACTGATACTCCAAGTTCTTGTCATAGTTACCGGTACGAATCTCAAACAGGTAGCCTTCGCCGGAAGAAAGCTGGTGCGTGTCGGTGGTGAAGGAGGTGCTCAGGTACTCGCTTTTGCTGCTGAGGAAGGAATTTCCGTTGACCAGTAGGGAGCCGTTGATGTCAGCTCCGTAAAAGAAAAATCCATAACGGATGCCGAATTTATTTTCCGCAAGCCAGGCATGATAGGCTTCCTGCTTTTCAACCGTGGCCGTACTCAAGTATTTCTGCTCCGCTTTGGTGAGCTGATAGGTCATGTTGGGTATGTAGTAATAGAGTGTAGTGTCGCCGGTGAAGGTTACGGTGGGAACACCCTCATCGTCGTAGGTGACGGTGGTGTTGCTGCTGTCGTAAATCAGGGTATTGGGGTGTAGATAGGCTGTTTCCTCGGTGCCGCTTTGTGCCTTGGAAAAATCCAGAAACTCAAAATTGTCGCTGGGGTAGGAGCTCATGCATTGCAGTACCGATAAAATAATGGCAACAGCAAAAATGAACAGCTTCAAGATAACGCGGCCCAGCATTTGTCCTCTTGTCATGTTTTTCTCCTCTCTTTTTAGCTTTTTATTCGAAAACCCTTTTATAGCTGTTTAAGGCGGCAGTGATAGACTCGATTTCCTCTGCCGTCAGCGCCTCGGGCTTTCCCAGGGCACTTTTGCCGCAGATCATCAGATCGCCGTCAATGCTCCAATCCAGCAGGGCACTCATGGGATAATTGTGTGCTGCGCCGGACTTGGGATGGGGGTTATAGTACCAGCAAAGCCCTCTGCTCATATTGCAAAGCTCTGCCACCGCTTTGCCATCGTGGATGTTGACCCGGGTGGGGCTGCCCGCCAGGGCTTCGCCCAGGCCGTACTGGGTGGTGAAATCATAAACACAGGTATCCCATGCGCTGCCGTCATATCCGACATGAACGGCATTCGATGTGTTGTCCTTTCCCTCCATCAGCTTTTCGATCTTCTGCGATGCTTTAATATTTTTGATAGCCGGCTTGATGTTCTGCATGATGTACTCGGAGAATTTCTTATCATCATCCCATATTCGCATATCGGGCATCTCCCCGGAGGCGGTATTGCCATCTGAATGCTGTGCCAGCGCAGCATTCACGCGCGCTTCATTCTGTGCATCTGCCTCTGCAATGGGGAATACCGTGAAATAGATGTGTTCGTAGGTGGTGCCGTGGTCGTCCCGAATGTCATGCTCATGACACCAGTGAAAGCGTGTTTCTACCACATAGGTCTTACCGCTGACGGCGTAAGTGTCCAGCACTTTCATATCTCTCGTTGTTGAGCCGACATAATTATCGCCCGTTTTCTCTTTCTTGCGCTCAAATTGGAAGCGCTTGATCAGCTTGATGCCGGCAGGTGCCTGCGGCTCGTTCTTTTTTCTGAAAAGTCCCATATTCAATCTCCTCTTGTATTTTATTTTCTTTATCAGTGCCCGTATTTTTGCAAGTAATCAATACTCTTTACATAACATTGCTTGCAATAAGGCAGTCCCATCTCATCGGACCGTGAATAGATCTGTTGAGTATCTTTACATTCCTTGCAGATCGGTCTACCGCAAGAGGTACAAACATCGACTGCGCTCTTATCGGGGTGAGAGACGCATCTTTTCATTCTCTGACGGCAAAGATCGATGCGCTCCTTTAAGGCGTAGTCAGGGAGCGGAACGCCGTCATAGCAGTTAAGCGCGCTCTGATAATCGCCTTCGAGCTCCGCCAAAAAGCCATTGCGGATCAAAACATCATAGGCAGGCTCTACATAATATCCCCTCGGGACTTTGTCGGCAAGTCCTGTCTGCATTAGCGTCATTTGAGCAACGGTAAAGAATTTTGCGGCGAACATCGCATCCTTTTCATCGCCGAGCGGAAACTCACCGTCAAATATCGGCTCATTGATGTCTCCTTTGCATGACTCGCAAAGCTCCGCTGCTTTTTTTACTCTTTCTATCAGTTTTCGGCAGATCTCCTGCTTTTCTACTTGCACAGATGAGATTTTTTCATACTTTTCTATCCAAAGCTGTGCTTTTTCACAAGCCTCAGCAGGTTCTTGAACATTGATAACGACATTCGGTCTCATATGATTGAATCCTTTCTTGATTATGATCATACATCGTTGCTATAATCAGTATATCACAAAAGTATTACTTTTGCAATCGGTAGTTATTATTCCACCATAGCCTTTGAATAACTTAGAATATTTTGTGCCGCATTGTAGCGTATTTCGCCAATATCAAGCGGCAGGTGTCGTGCTTTCTCAGCCGAGAAAGGAAACAGAAGCTTCACCGAGAAATACGGCTTATCGAAAACCTTTGCTATGATCTCATGTAGCTGTTCCTCATCTGCCGCAATCAGTCCGTTTTTATAAAAATAGTTGATCTTATTGGGATCGCATTTAGGATATATCATGTTATCGAATGAATGGTCAGCGGCAATATCGGCATCGCAGAGATTAAAATAATCATAGCTTGACACGCCAAACTGTGCATCCCAGCAGGCATCGGTGTGAGCCGTTACTCCGTTTATACGAGTGATATTCCAAGCGTGGGGTTCTTTCGTTCCGTCCGGTTTGATTCCGTCACCCAGCACCACAATGGATGCGATACCGAGCCTGTCGCAAAACAGTTTGTACGCTTTGGCGTAGCCTTCACATACGCATCTACCTTTGATGAGCGCACCGATGACCGAGAAATCCTCTTTATCATATGGCGGACGGGAGGCACTTATCAATCCCATATGCCGATGAATTGCTATTTGTTTTGCAAGCGGACTCATTTCGGGCTTGATGTTATGCTGAATAAAATTCGCAATTTTTTCTTCCACCTGCATCCAAAGCTGTTCCGCTTCTTCTTTTTCATGTGTGTACTGAAAATTAAATTGAATATATAGTGGTGTTTGTTTCACGACAATTCTGTTGCGATTTACATAAAAGAAAACAGGATTATCAAAAAGCACCGCTTCGATAATTTTGTGCGTATCAATGGAAAACGCCTTTCCCATACCTGCATGGAGCGACAAAGCAGGCTCAAAGCGAAGCAAGGCACCGCACATTTTATCGTATATATTTTTCTCACCGTTACTAAGACGGGAATAGTAAAATTTTGAACCCTTGTCGGTCATACGATTCTCCCTTACAGCCCATTGGGATCAAATATGATTCCAAAAGAAATATCGTCATTGCTGCCTTGTAAAGACAAGGTCGGAAGATACTCTCGGAGCTCCTCAAGTGGCTGCATAGTTTTAGATTTTGCAAGGTTATTAAGGATAAGTTTATAGAAATCGTGTAGCTTTTCATCACCTGCAAAGGAGTCGTCAATGCCGTCTGTACCCAAAAATACGGCGATGGGAAAATCTCGGTCGAGATTTTGTGCGTACCAATAACGGAATTCCTCATAGGCATTTTCATCCGATAGCGAGGTGGTAACATTTAGAAAACAGGTATCATCCCATGGAATAGGCTGAAGCATCTGTTCACATTGGTTTGCCACAACACATTTACCGTCTCCAATTTGAACGCCAAAACACCGGCGTTTTCCGCAAACAAAGCCTATCAGTGTCGTTCCGTAGATTGCCTGCAGATTTTCTCCGAGATCATATCGGTTGCGAGACTTGTCTGATATTCCTTGCATTTCATCTTCGGTGATGGGATCTGCATTCAAATCACTTTCTACCGCCGTGTTCCAACGAAAAATAATGCTCTTAATCAGTTGGCTGATCAAGTCCGGCAGCTCCGATTCGGATTCGATTTTATCAAAACGCTTAACAAAAGCTTTATCCGTCACACAGGAACAAAAGGCATCGACTGCCATCTTGCTTCCTCTGTCCGAACGAAAGTAATCCTCACCGCCATGACCGTCACAGACCACCGCTGCGCTGTACCACTTCGTGTTCAGCGAAGCCGAAGCATCTTGACATACGGTATTGTTTTTGATATGGCTCGCGCCCGTGCAGGAAAAGTTCAACGCCTTGAAACCACTTTCGGTTTCAAAGAAATCATCTTTTACCATTCGAGGTCACCGTCATCGATATCGGTTTCCTGCACAGCACCAAGCTTTTGCACCATCTCATCCTGCTTATTGGCTGCTTCGTCCACGCCGCCCTTGCCGACACCGGTGGATTTAGAGCCAATTTGAGAAGCAGTAACCGATACGAAGCGAATCATTTTCGCAAGTGCCTCGGGTGTATGCACAGTCAGTACCGCTTCCTTATTGCCGGTAAACTCACCGAGAACATCGCGGTTGGCATCGTCACCTATGGCGACTGCTACCTTGATTGCTTTACGGAACCAGTTATTTTGTTTGAGCTTTTCAAGTTCAGGCTTATAGTCGTCTGTAGGCTCTCCGTCAGAAAGAAGAAAGATTGCCGGAGCAAACGAACCTGCCGCATCGCTCATAAAAGCCTTGCGAGAGAGCTTTTCGTTAAGAGCTTTGCAAGCCTCGCCTAAATCTGTAAGACCGTCCGCATCGAGAAAGCTCCAAGTGAAATCCTCCGCATCCATGGGAGCAGGTGTGATCCACCGCGCTCCGCTTGAAAATTCAAGAACTGCGATTTTGATTGCTGCATCTGCATTTTCACCGGAAATTTTACGAATTTCGGGGATGACTTCCTCCACGGCGGCATTGAGCGTTCCCATTTTAGAGCCATCCATACTTCCTGATGCATCTACTACAAAAAACAATGTCATTGTGCGGCGAGCAACCTCAACCGCTCCGTCATAAATATTCGGCATTTTACAACCTCCCACATATTTTATATCACCGTTCCAACTCCGTTTGGAAACTGAATTTGTTTTATTTTGGTTACAACGGCAACCTCTCCTTTAGAGAGAATTTTAGATGTGCCGTCCTTATATTCTACATTCCATATCGTATCACTTAAATTTCGCAGTCCCCATATGGTAGGTTGCTTGGGATTACGGATCACTTCTCCTGCAATCTCCTTGTAATCATCGCTGTCACGGTCGGTGTGACACTTATATAGCTTCATTTCGGGGAAAAGAGCCACCTTGTATCTGCCTTGTAAGCTCAGCACGGGAGGCTTGGGAATTTTCATACCGCAACACACGCACAAACTGTCTCCTGAAAGGTCAAGAAATGTTTCGCCTCCGCAGGGACAGGTCACGATCGAGCTGCGAAGTTCGGTAAACGCTATTTGCCAATCGTTATCTGTCGGACGGGCAATTTTGCCGTGCATTGCATCCTTTGACAGGGCAAATTCAAATTTTTCCCTGATAAACTTGGGATACAACGGCCAAAAGCGAAGCGCATTCGGATGCACGCCACGGACAGGTCTGTTGCTGTCATCGTCCTTATCGTATATAAAAATCGGATCTTTTCCGTAGTATTTCAGCTCCAATTCCTCTGTAAGACAGGGCGACTCAACCACTCTTTTTCCTTCAAGGGGATGGTCGAGAAACAGCAACCGGAACAGAACCACGGTCAGAGAAAATCGGTCGGTCATAACATCGGGCTTTTTCTTGTTACGCACCACCTCGGGTGCCATATACCGAGCCTTGCCTGCAATACCGAGATTTTCACCGTAGGGTGCTACATTGTCGTTATCACAGATCAAAACATTTCCGTTCAAGGGATCAATGAAGAAATTACCGTCATTTAGGTCTTGATAGGAAAAGCCACGGCGATGCAGCTCACGAAAGCCGTTTGTAATATTGAGAGACGCATTTACAGCCGCAGAAAGAGATGCAAAACGCACCCGAGCAAGCAAAAATTCGGAAAATTCCTTATAATTGTCAGGGCGAAGCTCCATAACATATCCAAAGCTGCCGCCTGCCTGTTCGGTTAAGTGTAACGGCCACAAGAAAGCATCTGAAGGCGAACCCTTGGCAATATTGTTTTCAAGATTTTTATAAAACTTCTTTATGTTTGGTATTACACCAATGTGATACCACTTCAGCGCATACTCTTTAATGCCTATCTTAACTTTGTAAACAGCACCCTGACCGCCCTCGCCAAGCTTCTCGACGACCTTTGCTTCTTCACCGTTGCGAAGTGCGATCTTATCGCCATTTTGGAATTCATGTTTCATTTGTTATTCCTTTCTGCCGTTCATAATTGCGTTCAGAGCATTTGCCAACGACTGATGTGTGTCTTTGCTGTGAGTATCGCTTTTTATATTTAATACAGGCTTTTTCGGTTTAATTTTTTCGATATCAAAGCCGTGGTCGATGACTTCTATATCATCCTCCGACCAAATGCGTGTTTCTTTGCCGATCGTCCAGCCGTCAATGCAAAAGCTATACGATTCTACGCCAAGCGAATCTATTGAGTGGAAGTACCCAAAAGGCGAGCCGCAGAGCCATTGACCGTCACGGGAGCTATACTCGATTCCGTCCATCAGCAACACTTCACGGCCTCTGCCGTGTGGCTGTCCCTCTGATACTTCGCCGATATATTTCCAATCGTCTTTCATGATCGTTTGTGTCTTGGTCTCCGATTTTGACGGAAATCCCAAGGCATCATAAAAGAGCCCCAGTATTTCCTTTGCGATCCCTGCTGTCATGCAGTCTGCTGCTGACAGTTTTTTAAGCGCTTTTTCAAAATTCTCCTTATAATGCGCAACATCTATCACCGCTTCACGGATAAACTCCACCGCACCTGATTCGTATATGGCACGAAAACGCTCCCTGCCGAGAATTTCCGCAGGAGCTAAGTCCCAAAGCTTTCCGCGCAATTTGGGGTAATTGAGCAGCATTTCTATGCCGTCTTCATAAAGGCAAGTCCGCAGAGCTTCTACGGTAGTCATTTTTTTCATAGTATCATTTCTCCTGATTTACAGAAACAATTGAGCAAGGCATTTTTGTAAGACTGTTTGCCAAGCGAATGATTGTAGGTAGGCGATAAAGATTTTCGGTATCTTCCTTTGCAAAATCTCTGCCAACGAGATCAGACAATTCCTTTGTACTGTCACAGTTCAGCCTTGCATGGAGCTTTTTCATTTTGTCTTGGTAAACATTGCCACAGACCTCGTTAAGCGGAAGAGCTTGCCAGCCCTGCGTTCTCATATAACAGCTCCATCTTGCCGATTCTTGCAAAACAAGCTTGCTCCTCCTTTAAGCTCTTCTTCATAAATATTGCAAAGTGCCTCAACCTCATATTTCAGTCGGCAGGATTTTTCCCAAAATTCAATCTGATATTGATTTCCTCTGCCGGTAGAAGCCTCCCACGCCATATGATCATTAAAGCCTCTGTTGTGGGCTTCATAGAACGCCTCTTGCAAAATAGAAAGCCGTTTGCCGATATCGGTTTCACTGCCGTACAGCACCTTGCACTTTTCTTCGAGCTGCTCCCGATAGGCCTTTTTCTTTGCCGCATCGTAGGCAACGGGATCCTTTGCTCTTTCTTCTGCTTCTCGTCGCTCAGCCTCCAGGCGTGCTTCTTCCTGTCTGCGTTCT
>JAFSGD010000002.1 GCA_017434845.1 Clostridia bacterium | reverse complement strand
GTGCAAAAAAATACAATAAATGATAAAAGAAGAATCGGCGAATGCCTCGCCGATTCTTTTCGTTATTTGTTAAATATAAATACTCTTTTTTGCACGATCCGAAATGTTTGGGAGAACGCATCCCTCGGGCGTCAAAATGCTTCGGAATGGACGAACGGCACCCTAAGCTGTAGATTTCTACTGCGAGAGGTGCAGTTCGTTCATAGTGCAAAAAAATACAATAAATGATAAAAGAAGAATCGGCGAAAGCCTCGCCGATTCTTTTCGTTATTTGTTAAATATAAATACTCTTTTTTTGCACGATCCGGAGTATTTTGACCGCCCGAATTCTATTCGTCATCTTCTTCGCCGAGGTTAATAACTGTACGAGGAGTGATATCGCCCGACTTGGTGAGCGCGATCTTGGTGAGCATAGGACCGACAAGCTCGTAGACAAGAACAGCAAAGAGCGTTATGTTACGAACGATAGAGCCGATCTCGGTACCTGCAAATGCGGCATCGGAGGCAACGATTGCCGACATACCGAGTGCAACGCCTGCCTGCGGGAAGAGCGTTATACCAAGGTATTTAACAATGTTGGGCTCGCATTTCATAAAGCGCGCACTCCAGCCCGCACCGAAATATTTACCGAGCGCACGGGTAAGAATATATACGATACCAACAACGATAATTATGGGCTCCTTGAACACGTCGAACTCAAGCTCTGCACCCGAAATAACAAAGAAGAGCAGGAAGAGAGGCGCAGTCCAACGGTCGGTTTTGCCCATGATTTCTTCCGAGAAATCGCACATATTGCAGAAAACCGTTCCGAGCATCATGCACACAAGAAGCGAAGAGAAGCCGATGTGAACACCGAAAACGCTGAACTTAAGCATAGAAAGCGCAACTGCCATGATAACGAAGGTTATCGAGAGGATAAGGCGCTTACTGTTGGATTTGAAGTATTTTTCGGCAAGGCTGAAGAGAACACCGAGCACAAGACCGAGAAGGAGCGAGCAAACGACCTCGAGGATCGGCTCGACAAGAACCGAAACGATGCTTATTCCGTCGGCAGAAAGGAAGGATTTTGCAACGCCGAACGAGATCGCGAAAACGACAAGGCCGACAGCGTCGTCGATCGCAACAACGGGAAGAAGAATATCGGTGAGCTTACCCTTTGCCTTATACTGACGAACTACCATCAGGGTTGCGGCAGGCGCGGTTGCCGTTGCGACAGCACCGAGAATTATTGCGGCTTCAAGGGGAAGCTTATCGGGCATTAAGAAATGAATACCGATGAGCGCGGCATCAACAACGATCGTTGCAACGATTGCCTGGAAAATACCGATAACGGTTGCCTGCTTACCGATTTTTTTAAGCTGTGAAATACGGAATTCATCACCGATGGCAAACGCGATAAATCCGAGTGCAACGTCGCAAAGAACGCCATAGTTTTCGATCGAAGAGGGAACGAATCCGAGCCAATCAAGGCCTATCAGATTGCCCAAAAGACCGAGACAATAGGGGCCGACAAGAACACCGGCGATAAGATAACCCGTAACTGCGGGGAGCTTAAGCTTTTTAACAAGACGCGAAAGCAACAAGCCTGCGGTCATTGCTATGCCTATCGGCATTAAAACTTCCATAAATACACCTAATTTCCATATAATATAATGTAGCGCAAATAATATTTTACAATATTCCAAGCGAAGATAATAACACAATATTAACGTTTTTTCAAGGCTTTTTTCCAAATCTTAATTATTTTGTCGAATATGCAATTAATATCAAACAATACTGCGAAAAAAACCGACAAAACACACTAAGCAAGACGCTCTACCGCAGGTTGCAAAAAATGCAACCCGAAAAATTCGCAATTCAAACACAAGTTTATTGCTTTTTCGCCGATATTGAGCTACAATTTTTACAGGAAGCTTCCAAACCAAACCCGTTTTATAAAGGAGATCTTATTATGTTCAATATGGAAAAATTCGCGCGGCTTCTTTCGGGCAGACGGCGCGAAAAGGGATTAACGCAGGATCAGCTTGCCGATCTTGTCGGCGTTACGCACCAAGCGGTAAGCAAATGGGAACGCGCGGAGGCTTTGCCAGAAATGAGCAAGATAGGCGATATCGCAAAGGCGGTTGATACCCCGACCGAAGAGCTTATAAGCTCGCTTTACGGCGGCGAGACCGAAAAGGTAAATAATGCCGAAGAGCCGAACGGAAACGCAGATGCCGAATATTTTGCGCTTGAGGATAAAACGCGCGTTGGCGACATATATGCTATCGCCCCAAGGCTTTCTAAGGAAACGATGCGTTTGGCGATCGATAATCTTATTTCCGCCAAAGGCGCATCTGCCGCCGCCATGCTTTACAGATTTGCCGACAGCGAATATTTAAGCGCGCTCGGCAAACAGCTTTTGGCAAGAGGCGATATCTGCCTTGCAGCATACGTTGACGAGCCCACCCTTAAGGGCGCGGTTATCGACACCATCGCAACCGCCGATATGCAATCGGATTGGCGCCGCCGCGATGAATTCTATTCAAAGGCGGGCGCGCTTTTGGTTCATTGCAAGGATATCGATTTTATAAATGAAATGTTCGTGCATCTTACCGGCCACGTGGGAACCTGGAATCCCTGGCAAAACAGCATTGCAAGCTTTCCGTCGGAGGTTGTTGTTAAGCAGGGCACGCGTTATATGATATGGCGAGGTCCGTCTTCGTTCAACGCTTGGTGGCATATAATCGGAAGAAGAAACGCCGCAAAAATGTTTATCGGCTATGCCGACCATTTCGATAACAACGCACAAGCGTGGCGCGATATTTCGATATATTACAGTCAAGCCGATACCGCAATTCTCGAAAGTGCAATAAAAGAGCGCCTCGAAAACCCCGCAATCGACCCGAAGGTATTTAAGCCTCTTTATAACTTCGTGAACCCCGACCTTAAAGCAATTATTAAGGAAAAAGCGGGCATCGAAGAGCCGGCGCGCGAAAATTCAAACACCGTTGTCTTGGGAAGAAACTTCAATTCAAGCTTTGAAAGGATGTTTAACGACAGGTTCAACGATAAGCTCCGCGAGCTTTTGGAAGAGGAATTGAGCTGCGCCGGCGACCTTGAAGAACTTCCTGAAATTATGGAAAAGGCACGCGCCATCGGGCTGAAGCTTCAGCCTCAAGGCTCAAACGGCGACGATTTGAGCGCAATACTCGCCAAGCTTGAAGAAATTTCGGAAAGATTTGATGAAATCGAATCGCGCCTCGACGATCTTGAAAGCAGTATAGACGAATTGGAATAAAAGCAAAAAAGTCTGTTGCAACCCAAAATTGCAACAGACTTTTATCATTCAATCACCAAAAAGACCTTTAGGATCATAATCGGGAACAGCGCCGAGCTGACCGACAACGTAATCGCTTAAAATAACGGCACGGTCGAGGCATTCGCCCACCGATTTGCCCGAAAGCAGGCTTACAAGGAACGCCGCGGCGAAGCTGTCGCCCGCGCCGACCGTTGAAAGCACAGTCCCCTTTGGCTTATCGGAAAACAGCACCGACTTTGTACGGCAATCAAACACCATTGCGCCGTCTTTTCCGAGGGTTAGGCAAATATATTTAAGCTTGGGATACTCGGCGGAAATCGAAAGGCAGGTTTGAATGGTATCGCGCTTTCCGAAAAATCCGATCTCTTCATCGCTTATCTTAAGAATCGTCGTTTCGCGCATAAGCGAATTAACCAGCTCGCGCGAATAGAAGTTCTGGCGGAAGTTAACGTCGAAAAACACCTCTTTGCGATCGGCATAGCGAAGCAGCTTTTCGAAGCTTCTTCTCGAATCGGGCGAGCGCATCGCAAGAGTGCCCATATAAAGCGCATCAAACTTGCCCGAGGGGCAGGTGTCGGGAATATGGTCGTAGGCAACGTCGCGCACGAGTTCATAGGCAGGCTTGCCGTTTTCAAGCGTTACGTTGCAAACGCCGGTTGCATAGCGGCGCTCAACGGAAATATAATCGCGCTTGATGCCAAGGCGTTCAACCTCTGCCAACGCATCTTTCCCGTTATCGTCAAGCCCAACCGCCGAAACCATATAACTTTCTGCGCCGAGCCTTGCCGCATGGGCGGCAAAGTTGAAGGGTGCGCCGCCGATCTTTTTTTCGTTGCCGAAAACATCCCAGAGTATTTCGCCGAAAGATAAAATTTTCATAACATCACCCGTTATTTAAAGGGGCTGTGGAAACAGCCCCTTCAATTTAAAAGCTTGAATTATTTTTCGTTATCCTTGAAGAAATCAACGGTTTCGGAAAGTGCCTGCAAAGCGGCAGATTCGCGAGCCTGATAGTTGGAGCTGAAGGTTCCGATGGGCTGAGAAGCCATATCGTGAAGAAGGGTATCGAGACCGCCCCACTTATAAACCATGCCGACGTCGCAGGCGCGGCTGGGAATGATGAACTCGTTGATCATATCGATAGATTCCTGGTCGCGAGTCTTCATATAAGTAAGAACGATTTCCTGATAATCCTTTGCGAGAGTGTTCTTACTGTCGGCGCCGAGAACGTTAAGTGCATCGATGGTCATTTGAAGCTTTTCGCCGGTTACGCTGGTGGGAACAGCGAAGCAAGTGGAGGTCCAAGGGTTAACGAGAGAATAATATTTTTCCTGAGTTTCATCTGCCTTGGGAATGGGAACGATGCCGAAGTGCTGTTCCATGTTACCAAGCTCGAGAACGGTGCTTACAGAGCCGTTATAGAAGAGGCATCTGCCGTCGGTGAAGCCCTGCTGAACGAGAACGGAGGGCCACTGAGCCTCGCCGAAATAGTCGTTTGCAGAGATATAGTGCTTATCGTCCTGAACGAAATCCTGAAGCTTTTCCATCAAGCGAGCGCTGCGCTCGTTATACATGGTAAGAGCGGGATAACCGTCTGAGTCTGCAGAAGCGATCTTTTCGCCCGAGCCGAAGAAAATGCTCCACATATCGTCGAGCTGACCGCCCCAGCCGAATTCGTCCTTATAGTCGATCTTGCTGTCGCTGTTAACGTCGGCGCTTACTTGTCTGCCGGCTTCGAAAACAACGTCAACGGTCCATTTGCCGTTACGAACGAGATCATAGGGAGTTCCGCCGAATTTGTCGGAAAGGCCAAGCTTGTTCCAAAGCTCGAGGTTGAAATAGAGCGCCGCGGTGCCGTTTTTGTTGTTAAGGCCGATATCGCCGATGGTGAAATAGAGCTGATCGCCATAGGTCATGCTGTTGTTGAATTCCTGATTCCACCAAGGAGCATCGATCTGAAGGCCTTCAAGGCCGCGGAGGTTATAAAGCTGGTTTTCGAGCGCAAGGGTTGCGCCGTCGTAAAGACAGGGAACAACAACCTGATATTCTTCGGTTGCGGTCATGTTGCCGTTACGAATATATGTGCACATCTCGCCGTTGGTTCTCTTGGGATCGAAAACGCCGATCTCTTCAACGGTTATGCCGAGCTTTTCTTCGAGAAGCTCGTTGCGCTTTTTGAGGTCATCGTTGATTATCTGAGGAAGAACATGGCTTTCGCCGTCTTCATAGGTGTTGGTGATAATTTCGGATTCCCAGGTTTGGTTAACGCTGCAGATAAGGAAGGTTATGGTTTCGCCTTCATAGGTCTTGCCGCTGGTAGATCCTACGTAGTAGCCGTCGGCGTTCTGATAGGGGTTTGAAGAGGTTGTTCCTTCTGCCTGAGACATATCTGTCGAAGAGGTGTCGTCAGCAGGCTTGCAGGCTGTAAGCGCTAAGGTGCAAATAAGACATATTGCCATAAGGGATGCAAACAGTTTTGTATGTTTCATCGATTTTCCTCCTTTGATTTTTTCCATATAACAGAATACCATATTTCATAAACAATTTCAATAGAAATTTGCATTAATTAAATCTTAATATTCTTTTTTGTTGCATATTTTTAACAGCTGTGTTATAATTTAGGAAACGTTTTTTGAAATTATTAAAAAATCGGGAGGCAGGCTTTGTCAAACAAAGAAAACAAAAAGAAAAAGCTTCGCGGCGAAGGCAGAAGAGTGCGCTCGCTTGATCCGATGAACTACGTTGCACCCTATATTATGAAGACCCGCACCGATTCGACAAACTACATCGAGGGCAGGTTCGATGTCGGAAAATGCGATGCCTATATAAAAGAAAAGCGGGCCGCGGGCTTGACCGAATTCGGATATATGCACATTATCGTTGCCGCTTATACAAGAATGCTTTCACAGCACCCCGAAATCAACCGTTTTATAAGAGGCCAGAAGATATATGCCCGAAACTGCATAGAGTTTATGATAGTTGTTAAGCGCGAAATGAAGGTTAACGCACCCGAAACCTGCGTTAAGCTTATATTCCCGCCCGAATCTACAGCCGAGGATATCTACAAAATGCTTAACAGCGAGATAGAAACGGCGCGCAACAGCGAAAGCAGCTTTGATGATACAGCCAAGCTGTTAAACTATATTCCCGGGCTTGTGCTCAAATCGGCGATGTGGTTTATTAATCTGTTTGATTATTTCGGATGGCTGCCCCGAAAGCTCACGAAGCTTTCGCCGTTCCACGGAAGCTTTGCCATAACCTCGATGGCTTCGTTGGGCATTCCGCCGATATATCATCACCTTTACAATTTCGGCAATATTCCGGTTTTTCTTGCTTTTGGCAACAAATATGTTGTTTATGAGCCGAAAAGCGACGGAAGCGTCGAAAAATTCAAATATATGGATTACCGCGTTACCTGCGACGAGCGCATAGCCGACGGTCATGCATATTCGGTTGCGATGAGGCTTTTGAACCACCTTGTTCGCAATCCCGAGCTTCTCGATTCACCGCCCGAAAAGGTAATAGAGGATATTCCCTAAAAAAGATGATGCTACGCCCGGAGATTTCACGTTTAACGGAGTTTTCGATAACGGCAAATTTGCTTTTTCAAGATTTATCAGCACATTATTTATCGGCAACAAATAAATGATAATAAAAGCGCCCGCGAAAATTCGCGAGCGCTTTTGTTTTTTTTTTCATCGGCTATTGCGTTATCTGTGCTCACAACACACGCGGTTGTGCAAGCTTGCCGTTGTTGGCGGCATAATCATAGGTCGCGAGGGTATTTGCGCCCGCCTTGATCGACAGCATATTGCCGAAGGCATCATGGGTGAGGGTATAATCCGTTGTTGCGGTTTGGATGCCGCTTAAGCGGTTATTCGCATAGAGATATTCAACCGCGGGCTCAGCCGTATCTGCCACGCCGTCTTTATCGGCATCGAGATAAACCTTATTCGTTCTGCCCGCGTTATCATAGACATAAGACGTGCGGACAGAGTTGGCGTTTTATTAACGCGCTTTTCGGATATTTTTGATAAAATTCGCCTTTACGGTTTGGGTTATCCCCAAGCGGAGAGTTTTTCTCCGCTTGGGGTGTTGTTTATTTATTCTTGAACGCTTTTGCGAGCCTTTTGGTTGTTTTCTTTTATATCTTTAATCATCTTTTTGATTAATCGGGTCATGCTGATAGAAGCAACCGTAAAAAAGCATATCAAAAATACAATTTTGAAAATTCCTTTTTGATATCCCGCATCATAAATAATCTTTTCTGCGCCGTCGGGCGATTGGCGAATTATACGAAATCGTCCAATACTTCCCTCATCGAAGATCAGCCAAGGATATCGTTCGTAGTAAAAGGTGTCTTCCCCCGCAACTTGCTTATAAGATTCAATTAATTTGCGATAGTTTGTATTATTAAAGCTTGTATATTCATATATGGCGACACAGTTTGCCGAACTGTCCATAATAACAGACAAGTCTTCACGAAGCAAAATAACATTATGGTTCTCGCCTATCCATTCGACAGCAAACCCTCCATACGAATGAAATTGATATCCATATTTGAACACACCGTTTTTATCAAAGACAACAATGTAATCTTTACGGTCATTTTCAAACGCCACTATAACATCGCCGTTTTCGTTAACATCGAAATTAATGAAAATTCCCTTATAATCAAACGATTTGAGGGGTTTCACATATAAATTTTGATAAACGCTATCCTTCCGTTCTTCATTAACCTCCTCCGCTTTGGCAGAAATTGCAAAGAAAACGCCGACTATCAATAGGAAAGAAATCAGCATAATAGCGTTAAAACAAACCTTCAATCTATTCAAAACCATGATTTCACCGCCTCCCATGCATTCGATAATTCATCCCAAATATTAAAGGCAGTCTCATCAATAAAAACAGTATTTGTTGCATCGGCATATATATCAACGCCTCGTGTTCCCACTCCGGTTGCTGTTGTTATTCCATAATAATACTTGCCTTGATTCTCTGAATCCGGAATGAGATTTACGCTTGCATCAACATAAGCGGGAACTCCGTGAACATTGAAACCAGCAGAAGAACCGAGTTGATAACTAGGACCTTTTAAATTTCCCACACTAGGTGCATTGGTTCTGGTTTCGTAAGTTGTACTCGACGCTGAGAAGCCTTTGTTTCGTGAAATATCTTAGGAAACGGTTGTGCCGTTGGAAAGCATTTGCGACGTGAGCGTTCTGCCGTCCCATGACATACTTGATGCGTTATGCCACTTTGCAGGATTGCCGATTAGATTTTTCGATAAAATCCGCGTTTACGGTTTAGGTCTTCCCCAAGCGGAGAAAAACTCTCCGCTTGGGGTGGGTTGGATAAACTATGTATTATTCGAAATTGTTAACTAACTCTTTTTCTTTACGTTTTTTATACTTTTTATAAATAATATTGAACACTATATCACTTATTACAAGCAAAGTCCACGGAACAATTCCCAATTGCTCACGTTCATTACGACAATATAGTATTATACCAATGATAAGTGCCGATATAATAAACTCGGCTATATACATGGGCTTTGACCATCCCCAGCCTTTGATTTTCATAAATGAAGTGTACCCGAACAGCGGCATGTATACCACAAAAACAAATGACAATAACGGACCAACTACAGGGGCTCCATAAAAATAAGCAGATAGAGCCGCATAGAACTCAAAGAGCAAAAACATTAGTAATGTCCAATGCCCTAAATTAACAATGAGATTGATTAAAAATCTTTTTGTTTTTGTCATAGCCAACCCCCATCAAATTCGTTATTATACCGATTCAATACAATCTCATCAATTTTTTTCTGTGGTTTCTTTATGGGAGAAGCAACACAATTGTAACTTACGCTATCTTCGGTGTCATCAATCATGAAATCCAAATATATGTGCGCAGCTGTAGGATGAACATACCATTTTGCGGAGTTAAACACATCGTCGTATTTTGTATCCTCTGCAGAAGCTAGTATTTCTGCGCATTTTTGAACGCAGTTGTTAAAGGCTAAGTTATACTTACCACTAGGATTGTTCATTTCCTCAATACAAGATGAATAATCACCGCATATATATATCATCCTGTCGTATTCACCGTATTGACCGGATGCGTTAATAGCCTCTACAGTTAATTCTCCGTCGTATCTTTCGCACCATGTATCGGCGTCTGCTCCACTAGGAGAGCATGACTTGATAGAATACGAAGATTTCCCCATTGAATCACCCCAGTAAAAATGATACCACTGTCCGTTCTCGTCTTCAACCAAGATACCCATATGCCCTGTCAAACCACCTTCTGTTACCACTATTGCATCGTAGCCTGACGGATCAAATCGTACCACAGGATTATTATTACAATACGCATACATATTGTAGCCTTGAATGCCGCCGTTTGCTCCGACGATGCCGTCCGCATTCAAAAACCTGCCGACTGCGGGGTCGTAGTAACGACTATTGAGGTAATAGTATCCCGTATCGGTATCGTAATAGTAGCCGCGGTAGCGTATCGGGTTAATATTGCCGAGAAGCGAAGCGAGACCGCCCGTTATCGAGATAACGTTGCCCCAAGCGTCGTAGGTATACTGAACCAGCTTGATAGAGCTATCGTCGGTGAGCGCAATAACGTCGCCCTGCAGGTTTTTGATGAAATACAAGGCAGAGCCGTTGTATTTTATGCCGGCAACGCCCGATTCGTCATAGAGGTATTCGAGAACGTAGTTCTCGGCACCGCTGACGGTCTCTTTGAGAATATTCGTGC
>JAFSGD010000019.1 GCA_017434845.1 Clostridia bacterium | reverse complement strand
TGCCGCAACCATGGCAATAAACGATGCGATCGATGCGTTGGTTAAGGGCATTAAGGGCGACGTTAACGAAGACGGCAGCGTTTTGGTCGTTGACTATATGCTCCTAAAGCGTTATTGCCTTGACACCTACAAGCTGAACGACGCGCAAAAGGCGCGTGCCGACGTTAACGGCGACGGCAACGTTACGGTCGTTGACTATATGCTCTTAAAGCGTTATTGCCTCGGCACTTACGAAATTAAATAAAACAAAACGGTGTGATTCCGACGAATCACACCGTTTTTATCTGCAATTATTTATCTTCAAGCTTTTTAAGGTCTTCGCTGACTTCCTCGCGAACCTTTATCATGCCAAGCACCTTAAGTTCGCTTTTGCCGAAGATCTTTATCGATTGGTCATTGTTCATCTTAACCTTTATCTTGCCGGTCAAAAAGCTGCTTTCGATAATAACTCCGCGGCCCTTGGGGGTATCGACGATAGTGTCAACCTTGGGGAAGGTTGCATATTCGCGCTCGTAGGTATCGTGCTCGAATCGCAGACAGCACATAAGTCTGCCGCAGGCACCGCTGATTTTCGAAGAAGAAAGCGAAAGGTTTTGATCCTTTGCCATTTTTATCGAAACCTGCGCAAAATCGGGCAGGAAGGTGTTGCAGCAGAAGGGTCTGCCACAGCTGCCCAAGCCGCCGAACAGCTTTGCCTCGTCGCGTACGCCGATCTGGCGAAGCTCAATTCTCGTTCTGAAAACGCTCGCAAGGTCTTTTACAAGCTCGCGGAAATCAACTCTGCCGTCTGCGGTGAAATAAAAGCAAAGCTTTGCGTTATCGTGGGTATATTCAACGTCGATAAGCTGCATTTCGAGCCCGTTTTTCGCAACCTTTTCGTACCAAATGGGCTTTGCGTTTTCTTCAAGCTTACGGTTTTCGATATTGCGCTCGTCATCCTCCTTGGTTGCCTTGCGCATAACCGGCTTAAGAGGGAACACAACCTCCGATTCGCCAACCATTTTGTTGCTGAGTGCGACCTCTCCGTATTCAACGCCGCGAACCGTTTCAACGATGGCGTGCTCGCCCTTAATAAATTCTATCTCGCCGGGCGCAAAATAATAAACCTTTCCGCCGTTGCGGAACCGAATTCCAACGACCTCAACCGTTTTTTCCTCTTCCTTTTCGGGAATGGGCTCGGGGTCGTAATCAAACATATATTTGCGCTCGGGCTCGGGCTCGGGAATAAAGCCCGTGTTGCTCGGAATCTCGTTCGGTTCCTTTTCCTCAACCGCAGCTTCTGTCTTTTCAGGCTTTTCCTGCCTTTCGGGGCGGCGCTTTTTGTTGTTGCCGTGGCGGTTGTTTCTGTCATGGCGGGGCTTGTGCTCGCCGGCTTGGCGGTTTTCGCGGTTTTCTGTCGCGGGCTTGCTTTCCTGCGCCTCCGAAGCGGGGCTCAGCTTTTCCTCTTGCTTTGCCGCAGAATCGACGGCTTCGGCGTTATCGGCGGCAGAAGCGGAATGGGGCTTTTTGTTGCCGAAGCTTTTGCCGTTTCTTCCGTGGTGATATCCGCCCTTGCGGGAATTGCCGTAATGACGGGGCTTGCCGTTATATTTCTTTTCGCCGCCTTGGCGGTTTTCCTGGTTCTTTTCGTTGTTTTCCATTTATTTAAACTCCTTATTTTGCGGAAGCCGCGCTTAAAAGCTCTATCGAAAGCTTCGAAGCGGCGGTGGTTACGTTTGCGTTATTTTCAAGCGATTGAATGCAAAGCAAAGAAGCTTCCGACATTTTCGCAAGCGCCCTCTTGCTTGCCGCGGCAAGCAAACGCTCGGCATCGCTGTTTTTCGGCATCAACGTATCGCTGACGCCGTATTTGCGCTTTTGCGCCTCGTTAAGCGCGCTTACGACCTCGTTCAATATCGCCGAAAGCTGATCGCGCTTGAATTTCGGGGTGATAAGCGCGGTTGTAAGCCCATAGGCGTTTTTCGAAAGCGCAAGCGTTAAAAGGGTTTCTGCCTTTGCGCGCAAAGCCGCGTTTTCTTTTGAAAGGAATTTTTCGGCAACCCCGAGATTTCCCGAGGCAAGCGAAACAGCGGCATTAAGCTCGGAATCGGCGACATTGCCGAATTTATCGCGCAAGGCTTCGAAAAGCTCGGCATCGGGAATTCCGTCGAGGTGGATTCGCTGTCCGCGCGAAAGCACGGTCGGAAGCAGAGCACTTCGGCTTTCGGTAAGCAAAAACAGCGCGACCGTTTCGGGCGGCTCTTCAAAAAGCTTCAAAAGCGCGTTTTGCGAATCGGCGCGAAGCTTGCCGGCGTTGCAAACGATAAAAATTTGCTTTTCGCCGTCGTTGGGCTTCAAGCCCGCTCTTCTTATAAGCTCGCGCACCTCGGCAACCGAGGCGGTTTTTTCTTTGCCGATTATGAAAATATCGGGATGATCGCCCGATTGCGCCTTTTGACAGCTCGAACAAAAGCCGCAGGGCTTGCTTCGGTCGGAGGTGCAAAGCATTGCGCGAGCGCAATAAAGCGCAAAATCAAGCTTGCCGATGCCCGAAGCACCGTCGATTATATAGGCGTGAGAGCAAAGCCCTTTTTCCGCCTTTTTTGAAAACAGCGCTTTTTCGTTGCTGTTGAACATCGGCGTTCCCTTTCAAAATCATTCTTATTCATATTAATGATACCACAAAAAACGCGATATGAAAAGAGATTTTGAAAAATAATTTGACAAACAGAGCAAAAAGATATAAACTGAATGATGGAAAATTATGATTTTATCATTCTGAGCTTTTGGAGGATGAAAAATGAGCATAATAGTTGGTATCGACGTTGGCGGAAGCACAACCAAGATCGTAGGTTTCGACGGCGAGCGCTTGCTTGCTCCCGGGCTGGTTAAGGCAAATGACCCCATCGCTTCGGTTTACGGAGGCTTCGGCAAATTCACAAGCGACAACAAGATCGCGCTTTCCGATATCGAAAAGATAATGGTAACGGGTGTCGGCTCTTCTTTTCTCGGAGATAATATTTACGGCGTAGAGGCGGTTCACGTTAACGAGTTCCGCGCCGACGGCTTGGGCGGACTTTATCTCAGCCAAATCGACGAGGCTGTCGTTGTGAGCATGGGCACGGGAACGGCGTTCGTTTATGCCAACGGCGCGACCGATGAATACACCCATCTCGGAGGAACGGGCGTTGGCGGCGGCACGCTGGTTGGGCTTGCCGACAAGCTTTTGGGCATAAGAACCGCACAGCACGTTTCCGACCTTGCGCTCGGAGGCGATATCGCGAATATCGACCTTCTCATCTCGGATATCACCGAAACCGACATAAGCCCCACGCTTTCCAACAGCGCAACCGCCTCGAATTTCGGCAGGGTGAGCGATCTTGCATCGCGCGAGGACATTGCGCTCGGGCTTATAAACATGGTTTTCGAAACCATTGCAATGCTTGCCATTTTCTCGGCGAGAATGAAAAACATTAAAAATATCGTTCTTATAGGCAACCTAACCGTTCTTCCTCAGGCGATGGAAATATTCCAAAAGCTTGAAAAAATGTTCGGCGTAAACATTATAATTCCCGAAAACGCCGCCTACGGCACGGTTATCGGTGCGGCGCTTGAGGGCAAAAACAACCGATAAGCAACGAAAAGAGGCAAAAATGGCTGAAAACACAAGATGGAATAAAAAAATATTCGCAATGCTTTTAACCGAAGCAAAGGGGGTTCGCTCTTGGCGCCAGTTTGCCGCCGATTGCGATATCAGCTACGTTCAAATGCGTAAGCTTGCGCTCGGAACGCAGGAGAATCCCCCGCGTCCCAAGCTTATAAGAAAGGTTGCGCTTCACGCCTTCGGCGAGATCGACCTCGAGGATCTTATGTTCGCCGCGGGAATAAACACCGCCGACGTAAGACCGCCGCGCGATGCTTTCGACCGAACCGAAAACCCTTATGATAAATACCGCGCGCTTCCGCTTAAGGAACGCAAAACGGTTGATGCCTTTATTGAGTTTTTGCTTTCAAAAAAGGACAGCGAGGATTAAAACATAAGTAAAAGCGCGATAAGAAAAACGAAAATATCGTTTTCTTCTTCGGAATCAAGAAGCAAAAGCAGGCCTATCCCGATCAAAATAAGGTCATCAAGCCTGAGCTCGCGCAGAAAATCAAGCCGAAGACCCTTTGGCTTTTCGCTTGGCGGCTCGGCGCTTCGCTCGCGCTCGCGGTGCTCTCTTTCATCGCCGTATTCACGCTCGCGTGCTCGGCTTTCGTTATATTCGCGCTCAAGGTTATAAAGCTGTCCCTCGCTTTTTATTCCGCCGAAATCTCTGCTGTACAAGCTGTTCACCTCCTAAGGCCCTTCATCATTTCGGCTAAGGTTAAGGCGCGCGTAAGCGAATCGATCTTTTTGCGCTTATCCTCGCGCAAAAGCGGCTTTATCGAGCTTAAAAGCGCGATTCTTCGGTCGCCGATCGCAGGCAGAACGCTTGCGCTTTGAATCGGCGCGCTTTCGGTCTGCTCGCTTTCGGCGTTAACTTCTTCGCTTTGCTTGGCGGTGCCGATTCCGCCCGCACCAAGCCCCGAGGCTATCGCCGATATCTTCGAGAGGGCTTCGGGGTCGGATAAAACGTTTTTGAGCTTTTCGGCAAAATCACCGTCCAATATCTATCCCCCGTTCACGAAGCATTTTGGTTATCTGCTCGCTTTTTTCTCTGCCTGCCGAATCAATAAGCTGCTGTGCCTCCTCGGGCGTAACGCGTGAAAGACGCCGTTTTAAAAGCTCGGGGTTGTTTGCCAGCGCTTCTGCCTTTGCCTTGTCGGCGCCCGCCGCCTCGGCAATGGTTTTCGCAAGCTCGGCAAAGCTGTTGTTGTCCAGCGAAAGCAGTTTTTCCAATGATCTGCGGTCAAGTTCCATATAAATTTCCTCCGTTATAATTCATATTTTAAAAAAGGAGAGTTAAGCTTTGTATATTTGCAAACCCGAAAGAAACGCGCTTCAGGCGAAGCTCCTTATTGCGATCTGCGCGCTTGTAACCATCGCGTTGTTCGCCGCGTCCTCGCTTATTGCGCAATATTCCTCGCTTTTGAATTTTGCGGGTGTTGCCGCGCTTGCGGTTTCGATATTGCTTGTGGTCCGTTATTATATGACCGAGTTTGAATATTCGGTCGACAGCGAAAGCTTTTCAATAGTTAAAACGGTTGGAACGCGCAAGCAGACCGTTTGCTGTCTTGCACTTGATAAAAGCTGTGAGCTTATAAAAATGAGCGATTATAAGCTTCTTCCGCGTGATAAAAAGGCGATAATTAAATATTCGCTTAACCAGAACATAAAAGCCGAAAGCTATGTTTTTCTTTGCGATTTCAACGGAAAAAGAACAATGGTCGAATTCGAGCCCAACGCCGAATTCGTTGTTATAGTTGAAAGAATGATAGCCAACGCGGTTAACGCCGAGGAAGACTCGCAATAATATTCTATGCACGCAAAACTTTATTGTTGCAATTCTTTAAATAATTTGATATAATTGAAAGCTGTTGTGTATTTTAAATGAATATAGGGTAAAGATTATGTATGACGTTTTAATAATCGGCGGCGGCGTTTGCGGTGCTGCCGTCGCAATGTATCTTTCAAAATATGACATCAAATGCGCTCTGCTTGAAAAGGAAAACGATATTGCCATGGGCACAACCAAGGCAAACAGCGGCATAGTTCATGCAGGCTACGATCCCGAGCCCGACACACTCATGGCGCGACTTAACGTTCGCGGAAGCGAGCTTACCGAAGAGCTTTGCAAAAAGCTCTCGGTTCCCTATAAAAAGACCGGCTCGCTGGTCGTTGCATTCGATTCGAAGGACGAGGCGCATATAAGAAAGCTTTACGATCGCGGCATGGAAAACGGGGTTCGCGGAATGGAGCTTCTTGATAAGGAATCGCTTTTCGAGCTTGAGCCCAATCTTTCCGAAAAAGCGGTCGGTGCGCTTTATGCGCCCTCTGCCGCCGTTGTGAATCCTTGGCGCTTCTGTATTGCCATGTGCGAAACCGCCGCCGAAAACGGCGTTGAGTTCTATCTCGACAGCGAGGTAACCTCGATCGAAAAGATAAACGGCTGCTTTGCCGTTACTGCGGGCGGAAGAACCTTCGACACGAAATATATAATCAACGCCGCGGGAATTTATGCCGACGACGTGGCTTCGCTTGTCGGTGCGCGCGATTTTGAAATAAAGGCTTCAAAGGGGCAGTATTTCCTTCTTGACAAAACCCAAAGCGGTCTTGTTAACACCGTTGTTTTCCAATGCCCCACCGAAAAGGGCAAGGGCGTTCTCGTTTCGCCCACAGCCGACGGAAACATCATCGTCGGCCCCAACGCCGAAAGCGGCAACGAGCGCGACGACGTTTCAACAACTCGCGAGGGGCTCGATTTTGTTGCGGCAGAGGCGGCAAAAACCACCTCGAAGATCAATTACCGCGAAAATATACGCTCGTTCTCGGGTCTGCGCGCAAATTCCGATAAAAGCGATTTTATTATCGGCGAATCGGATCTTTGCCGTCATTTCATCAACGTTGCGGGCATAAAATCGCCGGGTCTTTCCTCGGCGGCGGCAATCGGCGAATACGTTGCCGAGCTTATTGCAGATTGCGGCTTGATAATGACCGAAAAGGAGCAATGGAATTATCCCGCGCCCAAGGTTCGCTTCAACGAGCTTTCCAACGTGGAAAAAGAAAGGCTCTGCAAGGAAAATCCAAAATACGGCAACGTCGTTTGCCGTTGCAATCTCATAACCGAGGGCGAGATATTGGATGCGCTCGATTCAAAAATAAAGCCCCGCACGCTTGATGGCATCAAGCGCCGTGCGGGAAGCGGAATGGGCAGATGTCAGGGCGGCTTTTGCGGTCCGAGAGTGCACGAAATAATCGCAAATTACTATAACATTCCCATGGAAGAGGTTCTCCTCGACAAAAACGGCTCCTATATCGTTTGCGGAAAGGTCGGTGGCGAAGAATGATAAACTGTGATATCGCCGTTATCGGCGCGGGCCCCGCAGGTCTTGCGGCGGCGGTTGCCGCTTATAACGCGGGCGTTAAGGATATTATCGTTATCGAGCGCGACAAGGAAGCAGGCGGCATCTTAAACCAATGCATCCACAACGGCTTCGGTCTTCACCGCTTCGGCGAGGAATTAAGCGGCCCCGAATATGCGGGCAGATATATCGATATGCTTAAGGAGACCGATATTAAGCTTAAGCTTAAAACGATGGTTTTAAGCATTGATAACAAGGTTATTTCGGCTGTTTCGGAAGAAAACGGCTTCGAGCAGATAAAGGCAAAGGCAATAATTCTTGCAATGGGCTGCCGAGAACGCAACCGTGGCCCCATTTCTGTTCCGGGCGATCGCGGAAGCGGTGTTTTCTCGGCGGGATGCGCGCAAAGATATCTTAACATCGAGGGCTATCTTGTCGGAAAGCGCGTTGTTATTCTCGGAAGCGGCGATATAGGGCTTATAATGGCAAGAAGAATGACTCTCGAGGGTGCAAAGGTGCTTGCGGTTGCCGAGATAATGCCCTTCACAAACGGTCTTTCGCGAAACGTTGCGCAATGTCTTGACGATTTCGGAATCCCGCTTTATCTTTCCCATACCGTAACCGACGTTATCGGCGACGGCAGAATCGAAGGAATCGTAATTTCGCAGGTTGATGAGAGCATGAAGCCCATTAAGGGCACCGAAAAGCGATTCGATTGCGACACGCTTCTGCTTTCGGTCGGGCTCGTTCCCGAAAACGAGCTGACCCGCGGCGCAGGCATCGAGATCGACCCTCGAACCAACGGCGCAATCGTCGGCGAGGACATGCAAACCAACGAAGCGGGCGTTTTCGCCTGCGGAAACGTGCTTCACGTTCACGATCTTGTCGATTACGTTTCGGCAGAAAGCGAGCGCGCGGGAATAAGTGCGGCGAGGTTTGTTCTTTCGGGCGGTGCCGAAAGAGGCGCACAAACCGCTGTTTTAAACGGAAGCAACGTTTCTTATACCGTACCCCAGCATTTTTCGCCCGAAAAAATCGAAAAGGGCATTGATATATTCTTCAGAGTTCGCAAAAAGATTAGGCTTGGCGAGATAAGAGTTGAATCGAACGGAATTAAGCTTGCGGGCTTCAAGCGCGAGTTTCTTGCCCCCGGCGAGATGCAGAAGATAACCGTTCCCAAGGTTCTGCTCGACAGAGCCGAGGGCGATATTACCGTTTCGGCGGTTGAGATCGAGGAGGCGGAATAATGAAAGAGCTTGTTTGCATAGTTTGCCCGCGCGGATGTCATCTTCAGGTGGATGAAAACACGCTTGAGGTTATCGGAAATTCCTGCGAAAAGGGCGCAGAATACGGCAAAAACGAGATATCGAACCCGCTTCGCACCGTTACCGCCTCGGTTGCGGTCGAGGGCGGCATACACCCACGCCTTGCGGTGCGCACAAACCGCGCCGTTCCCAAGGGAAAAATGTTCGAAATAATGAACGTTTTGCATTCGTTCAAGGCATATTCGCCGATAAAACGCGGCGACGTGCTTATCGAAAACGTTTGCAACACCGGAGCAGATATTATCGCCTCACGTGATATCTGAACGCCGCTAACAAAACAAAAAAAGGTGTGATTCCGATGAATCACACCTTTTTTTATATCTTATTACTTCTGCCTATAATCTTTCGTTCTCGTCGTCATCAACGGTAGGGGTGCGTTTTTAGCTTCCTTCAAATTTGAACTATTTTGCAGCCATCAACGGCAGAAATGCGTTTTTTGCTTCTTTCAAATACGGAGTTTTTCGCTACCTTCAAAGGAAAAAGCGATTTCTTGCCTTTTGCGGTGGGAAAAGCTTAAATCAAGTTGCGCTTGCGAGGGAAGCGGTGTTCAAAAACAGCGATTGGAAGGTATCGCGTATAAGCTTGTGTCCCTCGGGGCTTGGGTGCATTCCGTCCTCGCCGATCATGTTGCGAAGCTCGCGGTTCTTTAAGAATATCGAGCGCAAATCAAGTATCGGGCAATCGGCAAGCTGAGCCACCTTTTCGGAAAGACGGCTGTAATATTCCTGCCAACGAGCGATCATGTTAACGTCGCCGAGCCAATCGAGAATGTTGTTGTAGTTCAGTCCGCGCGAGACCCAATTCATAAAGCGCTCGGAATCAATGGGAACAAGCGTGCAAACGGCAACCTTTGCGCCCTTTGAACGCGCGTATTTTATCGCTTCGAGATAGGTTTCGGTAAAACGTTCTTCGGGGGTTGCACATTCAAACGAGCCGTTAGGGTCATCCGAAACGTCGCTCCAGTTGAAGTTGCAGTCGTTTCCGCCGTATTCCATAACAACAACGGTGTTTTCGTCGCAATCGTCAAGCGTGGCTTTCAAAATTTCAAAGCCCTTGTCGATGGTTGCGCCCATCTTCGAGTTGTTCTCAACGTCGATGCCGTTTTGCGAAAGCTCGTCGAAGCGGTATCCGCAAAGCTTATATCTTTTCAGTTCTTCGTTATAGGTAACTCCCTTAAGTATCGAATCACCGTAGATCTTGATTTTTTTCAAAAACTATCTTCCTTTCGGTTCTGTGCGGTGGTTTTGAAAGCCATTCGAAGAATGGCTTTTATTCAATGCGGTGTTGGCTTGCGCTACGTGAATTATAATACCTCACAAAGCCTTAAAAATCCACCTACACCTTAAAAACTTATGCCTACTCGTCGGGAATGGCTCGGTAGAGCATTTTTTCTACCTATCTACCAACGGTAGAAAACCCTTTGTTTTCAATGCTTTTGGGACTTGACAAAGAACTTTTCGGGATGTATAATAATAAAAAAACGAAAGGGGATTCGGAATGGAAGATTACAAGCGCATAATTGCAAATAACATCACCGAGCTTAGAAAAGCGGTGCCGTTAACGCAGGCGGAGCTTGCCGAAAGGCTTAATTATTCCGACAAAGCGGTTTCTAAGTGGGAACGCGGCGAATCGATCCCCGACGTTATCGTGCTTAAGCAGATCGCCGACATTTTCGGCGTAAGCGTCGATTATCTGCTTGAAGAGGTTCATCCGTTAAAGGCAACCATGCAGAACGTTCCGCGCCAGCTAAAGCAAAACCGTCTTTTAATAACCGGCGTTTCGTGCGTGCTCGTTTTTCTTATTGCAACGCTCGTTTTCGTTATTCTCGCTTCGGTAACAGAGCTTAGCCGCCTTTGGCTTGCCTATGTTTATTGTGTTCCCGTTTGCTCGATATTGCTTATTGTTTTCAATTCGGTTTGGGGCAAAGCAAAGCTTAATTTCTTTTTCATATCGCTTCTTGTGTGGAGCATTCTTGCCTCGATTTATTTGTCGATAGGCAGTTATGAGCAGTGGCTTATTTTCACGATCGGCATACCCGCGCAGGTTATAATTATAATGTGGTCGGGCATAAAGGCAAGGTTTTTCGTTAAGAGAAACAAGAAAAAGAAAGAAAAAAATGAAAAAAAAGAGGCTTCGCATTAATTGCGAGGCCTTAATCTGTAGACAAAGTCTACAGATTGGCAGAGGAAGAGAAACGAAGTTATTTTTCACAAAATCCGAGCGTTGGCGTAGAAATCTACGGCAGTCGAAGGATTTTGTGAAAGTGCTTGAAAATACAATATTAATACAAATTCATTATAGTATGCAACAACGCCTCCCGTTTCCGGGAAGCGTTGTTTTTTTGTTTGAATTGATCTTTCAAGCACGTAAAGAACGAGTTTGTCTTCACTCTGAGGCTTCGCAATAATTGCGAAGCCGTTATTTGTTTATTCTGCGATATAGAATTTCTCGATAATGCTTGAAGCAGAATCGCCGTTCATTGTAGTTATGCAAATCGAAGCGATGTGTTTGCTGCATTTGATTGCGAAGTTGGTTTGATACATTTTAACACCACTCATTTCGGAAGTGATCTTAACTGCAACGAACTTTTTGCCGTCGATAACAACCTCGGTATCTTCCATCTCGATGTTAGTGCAACCAACGCTTTCGAGCGACTGCTTAAGTGTCTTTTTCATTTCTTCGTTGTAAAAGGTGCTCATATCAAGAGCCGCAAGAGTGATAGCGTTTACTTTTTCAAGGTTAACGTTCATGTTGTCGCCGTTTGTTTTCTGAACGAACATATCATATACTATGTCGGCGTTTTCCATGATCTCAGCGAATTCTTCTCCGCCTTTGTCTGCGGCAATTTGGTTAAGTTCTTTTATCTGTTCGTCGGTATAGAAGGTCCAATCGCTGTCAAGTCTGCAACCGATGCCAATATAAGAGTTTTCATAAACACTGCCGTTGGTTGTACCCATAGCAAACTCATTATTGTTTTCATCTGCCTTGGAGGATTCTGCCGTTTCCGAAGCACCGGAAACGGTGCTGATCGTTCCGCGTACATCTTCATCACCACCGCAAGCGGTAAACGAAAGAATAAAGAGTGTAACTAAAACGAGGCTTAAAATTTTTTTCATTGTTTTATCTCCTTTTTTTAAATCAAATTAAAACGCATCTTATAGGAAGTAACGGTGTTTTCCATAAGCATTGCTATCGTCATGGGGCCTACGCCGCCGGGAACGGGGGTTATATATTCTGCCTTTTCGGCGCAGGAATCAAAATCGAGGTCTCCGACGAGCTTGTCGCCGACGCGGTTGATGCCAACGTCGATAAGGGTTGCGCCTTCTTTAACCATATCGCCGGTTATCATGTTGGGTCTGCCGCAGGCGGCAACGAGAATATCGGCGGTTTTGGTAATTTCGGCAAGATTTTTGGTGCGGGAATGGCAAACCGTTACGGTGCCGTCCTCGGCAAGAAGAAGCGCGCTCATCGGCTTGCCGACAATGTTGCTTCTGCCTACAACAACGCAGTTTTTGCCCGAAACCGAAACGCCGCTTTCTTTAAGAAGACGCATAACGCCCGCAGGGGTGCAGGGCATGAAGCGGGGCGCGCCCGTGAAAAGCTTGCCCACATTATAAGCGTGGAATGCATCAACGTCCTTATCGGGCGAGATGGCTTCGATAACGCGCTCGGGGTCGATGTGCTTGGGAACGGGCATCTGAACGAGAATGCCGTCGACGCTTTCGTCCTTGTTGAGAAAATCGATAAGCTCAAGAAGCTTTGCTTCGGGCTCGTCTTTATCCAAAAGATATTCAAGGCTGGTTATGCCAACGAGCTCGCAGGCTCTTTTTTTGTTGCGAACGTAAACCGCGCTTGCGGGGGCGTCGCCGACAAGAATTACGGCAAGGCAGGGCGCGCGTCTGCCGTCGGCGGTAAGCGCCTTTATTTCCTCGGCGGTTTCGGCTTTGCATTTTGCCGATATCGCCTTTCCGTCAATAATTTTCATTTCTGTTCCTCCTCGGGTTGCTCGTTTTCGGCCGTTTCTTCCGGCTCGGCATCGAGCAGATCCTGCTCTGCGAGCGTTTCGGCATCCTCTTCGGTTATTTCTTCGGGCTCTTCTTCGGGCAGATCGCTTTCGGTCGCCGATTCCGATGCCGCGTTTTCGTGGGCGAGTGCGTCCTCTTCTTTGCTAACGGCTATTGCAACCGCCGAGAACGCCGATTTGTATTCGGCGAGCTCTTCGGCTTCGTTTTTGCTCTTCTTCCAAAGCACTATTTCGCCGATTATTGCGGCAATAAAGCAAACAATGCCGACAAAAACAGAGAACTTAAGACTGCCGACTATATAAAGGCTGTCAGCACGCAGGGTTTCGATGAAGGCTCTGCCCAAGCCATACCAGCCCATATAAGCGAAGAAGATTTCGCCGTTGAACTTCTTTTTGCGGTAAAGCAGGAAAAGAATGAGCGCAAGACCGAGCGCGTTCCAAAGCGATTCATAAAGAAAAGTGGGATGAACGCAGGTAACGCCCGCGGGGTTTCGAACTCCGTCGATAACGTAATAATCAAGCTCCATTCTCCAAGGGAGGTTTTCAACACCTGCCGACCAGCCGTATGCCTCGGCGTTAACAAAGTTGCCCCATCTGCCTATAACCTGACCGATCATAACGGCAGGCGCAAGGGCATCAAGCATTGAAAGAGCGCTGGTTTTCTTTAGCTTGTTATAGATAAGCACGACCGCAAGCCCGAAAATTATTGCGCCGTAGATGGCGATTCCGCCGCCGCGAATGTTTATCATGTTGAGAAATCCGGTTCCCTTATAATGCTCCCAACGGGTCGCAACGTAAACAAAGCGCGCACCGATAATTGCTATCGGAACGGCAAGCAGGGTTACGTTGTAAACCGAATCGGCGATTATTTGCTCTTTTTTAACGGCAAGGTGATAAAAAAGCAGAAAACCGCTGATTATGCCAAGCGAAAGAATTATGCCGTACCATTGAACGTTAAAGCCCTCGATGCCGAAAAGGTTTTCTATGGCTGTGGGATCGATGTTGAATTCCCAGCCGAATTCGGGGAAAGCAATACGGTTTGCCATAGCGGATAAAGCGTTGGATAACATAGCTTAATGCTCCTCCTGTTGTGTAAATTGCGGTTCGAACGCGCTGATGATGCTTAGCGCGCTGTTTTCAAGCTCGAGGCTTAACAGCGCCGCGTTTATCTCATCGAGCGTTATGTCGCTTATAACGTGAATACAATCGTATTCATCATAGCTGTTGAATGAGGATGCCGCCATTGCCGCGGTCAGATCGTCGCCCGAATCAAACAGCGTCAGCATTTCCGCATAGGCGGCACGCTTCTCGCGAATAAGCTCTTTTTCGGTAAAAAGCGTTTGCTTTTTGGCTTTAAGCTCTTTTATTGCGGCATCGAAAACCGCTTCGGGAGCGTTGCTGCTGCCCGAAAGAACGATATGTGCGGTATAGTTGTTTTGAACGTAGCCCGCATAGAAGCGTTCGCTTAAAAGCCCCTTGGCATAGTTGTCGCAATAAAAGCTGCCTGCTCTGCCGAAGGTTAGCGAAACGGCAAGCCTTATTGCCGCGGCGCTTCGCTGTGCCCGAAGATCATCGTGCTCGGGAATGGGGCATTTTATGCCGATCGAAAACAACGGCGTTGCAACGATGCCCTTTTCTTCGATCTTTTCGCGCACAACGGCCGGAGGCTCTTTTTTAATGGGCGTGGTCGGCCGATCGCCGCTTCGTTTAAAGAAGCTTTCGGCGGCAATCGCAACGCGCTCGCCGTCAACCCTGCCGCAAACGCAAAGCGAAAGGTTAGAGGGAACGTAGAAATGCTCGTAGGCTCGCATGAGAACCTCTTTGTTGATTTCGGCAACCGTTTCAACCGTTCCCGCTATGGGCATAAGCGTTGGGCTTGCATGATAAAGCGCCTTTGTTAAATTGCGCGAAACGTTGGTTGAGGGGTGATCCTCATACATAACTATCTCGCGTTCGATTATTTTGCGTTCTTTATCGACCGAGGCATCGGTTATATAAAGCCCGGAAACCGATTTTAAAAGGATATCGAGGTTTTCGAAGAAGTTTTCGGTGCAGGAAAAATAAAAACAGGTGTTTTCGTAAGAGGTAAAGGCGTTTGCGCTTCCGCCGAAGCGGTCAAATTCCGAAAAGGCATCGGAGCCATCGGGATTTTCAAACATTTTGTGCTCGAGAAAATGCGCCGTGCCTGCGGGAAGCGTGAAGCTTTCGCCGCCGAGCGAATATTCGGTGTCCTCTCCGCCGAAATCACAGCAGATCATCGCAAAAGCGGTTGAAAGTTCCTTTGGAATAACCGTTAGCTTCATGCCGTTCGAAAGCGTTTTGTAATAATATTTTTCTTTAAGGCTTAAATCTTCCTTAACGTTAAATCCGTTCATTGTGCCGCCTCCTCGCCGAGAATATATTCAAGCTCGGGGCAAACCGTTTCGGCAAACGCAGAAACGTCGGCTTTTGTAACCGCCTTTATAAGCGAAGCGGCGCGCTCGTTATCAACGGCATCGTCGAACAATATCTGCCCGAGCAGATATCCCGTCATCGAGCCGAGGCTGTCATCCTGCCCGTTAAGGCTTTGAATTATCGAATTTTTGGCGTTTTCGAGCTCCTGCTCCGAAAAATCGCCGTTTTTCATTGCGTTTATCTCGCGGTAAACCGATTCTATCGCCTTTTCTTCGTTGCCCGGCTCGACCCCGCAGGAAACGAAAAGCACGTTTTTTCTTCCCGAGGGATAGCTCGAGCAATAATAGCAAAGCCCTTCCTTTTCGCGAACGTTCATAAAAAGCTTGCTTGCCGCCGAGCCGCCGAGGATCTCGTTGTAAACCGAAAGGATCGCGCGGTCGCGCGCGTTTTCGGGCATTTTGTTATAAAAACCGAGAATCACGATGCATTGCCCGATATCCATTTTTTCAAAAACGCGCTTTATGCTTGCAGAAGGCGCGTGAATTATCGGCTTGGGGATCGTGTGCTCGCGCTTTTTAAAGGGGAGATTGGCTTTAATGCATTCCTCGAGATATTGGGGCTCTGCTTCGCCGACGTAGGTTATAAAAACGGGGGCTTCGTTTATTGCCTTGCGGTAATAATACATAAGCGCTTCGCCGTCAAGCGCGGCAACGCGCTCGGTCTCGCCCGCAGAATCAGCCGCAAAGGGCTCGCCTGCGCAAAGAATTCGGCGCGCCTGCTTCATCGCATAGGCGGGCTTGTTTTCTATTTCGGATTCTATTTCTTCAATAAGGCATTTCTTTTCGCTTTCAACGTTTGCTTCGGGGAAAATGCCGTTTTCGAGGCAGGGCTTGAATATCGCACCGCCCAAAAGCTCGGTCGCCTTAAAGAGCACGCGCTCGTTATCGAAGGCGAACGAATCGGCAATAGAGCTTATTTCAAGCGTTACAAGCAAGATTTCTCCGCGGCGCTGAACGTAGGCATCCAGCCCGAGCGCATAAAGCTCGTCTTTAATTATCGAAAACGATTGCATTGTGGGATAATCGCCCGTTGAGAGCGAAAGAAGATTGGTGAGCAGCGAAAAGCCCGATGCCGTTTCGCAATCGAGCTGAAGCGCGAACGAAACCGTCATCAGCGCCGATTTGAATTTGTCGGTCTTAAACGCCGCAAGGCTCACGCCCTCTTCGATTTTCGAAAAATATATCTGCATTCTGTCTCCGTTGAAAATTATTCGTCAATAACTGCAACCGCGCTTGCGGCAATGCCTTCTTTTTTGCCGGTGAAGCCCAAGCCCTCCTCGGTGGTGGCTTTAACGCTGACTCTGCCAATGCTTATGCCGAGCGTTTCGGCGAGGTTTTGCCGCATTTGGTGAATATAAGGCGAAACCTTGGGCTCTTCGGCGATGATAATGCAATCGATGTTGTTTATCTCGCATTCCATCGAGCGAAGAAGCTTGCCGACCTCAGAAAGCAAAACAAGCGAGCTTATATCCTTATATTTGCTGTCGGAATCGGGAAAGCGTTTTCCTATATCGCCGAGCGCGGCGGCGCCCAAAAGGGCATCGCAGATCGCATGGGTAAGAACGTCGGCATCGGAATGACCGAGCAACCCCTTGGAATGCTCTATCTCAACACCGCCGAGAATAAGCTTTCTGCCCTCGACAAGCCTGTGAACGTCATAGCCCTGACCCATTCTTATCATAGTTTATCACCTTTTTTGTATAATATTTTTCATGATAGCCTCGGCAAGCGGAACGTCGCTTTTCGAGGTAAGCTTCATGTTGTTTTCGGAATTGATTATATATTCAACCGCATAACCGCCCGCTTCAAGCAGCGAGGTCTCGTCGGTGAAGCTTAAATAAGCCTCGCCCGAGAGTGCCTTTGCGCTGAGATAAAGCTCTTTTTTAAAGCATTGCGGCGTTTGAACCGCAAAAAGCCTGCTTCGGTCGGGGGTTGAAACGGTTCCGTCTGCGTTTTTTATCTTAACCGTGTCGGTTACGGGCGCACAAACGCAGGAAGCGCCCTTTTCGATTGCGGCGTTAACCGCTTTGTTGATCGTTTCGGGGGAAATAAAAGGGCGCGCGCAATCGTGGGTGCAAATAATGCTTGCATCCTTGCTTGAAGCGCAAACGCCCAAAAACACCGATTCGGCGCGGGTTTTGCCGCCGCGCACGAAGCATATGGGCTTTTCAAAGCCACTTGCCAGCGCGCGCAGCGACGTTTCGTTATCCTCGGAGCAAACGATCACAAGCTCGCCAACGCAAGAAGCGCCGAATGCCCCGAGAACGTATTCAAAAAGTGTTTTTTCGGCGATAACTATATTCGGCTTCGAAACACCGCCCATTCGGCTTCCGCTTCCTGCGGCGGCAATAACTGCACATGATTTCATAGCTTCACCAAACTTAAATTTAATCAGCCCTCGTAATCATAGCCCATCTGAAGCGCCTTTGCGTTCAGCTCGCCGAGCTCGGGCTTTGCCTTGGGTGCCGATGCCTTAATGCATTCCATAAAATAGTCTGCATCGAAAAGACCGGTCTTTTTAATAAGATATCCGAGAACGATAACGTTTGCAAGCTTGGATATTCCCGCATCGTTAGCCATTTGGGTTGCGGGGATATAGCAGGCGTTAACGTCCTCGCGCGAGGTGTTAACGTCGATAAGCGAGCTATCGATAACGATAGTTCCGCCGCTTGCAACCTTGCCCTCGAATTTAAGAAGCGAGGGCTTGTTCATCGCAATAAGAATATCGGGGGTTGTAACGAGCGGCGAACCGATGGGCTCGTCGTCGATGTTGACCGAGCAGTTGCAGGTGCCGCCGCGCATTTCGGGGCCGTAGGAGGGAAGCCAGCTAACCTGCTTGTCGTTCTTCATTCCCGCAAGAACAAGCTGTTTGCCTGCGAAAAGGATACCCTGTCCGCCGAATCCGGCAAGAAGAATAGCACTCATTTCGTTTCCTCCTTTGTAATATCCTTATAAACGCCGAGGGGATAATGCGCCATCATGTTCTCGCGAAGCCATTCAAGCGCCTTTTCGGGCGAAAGACCCCAGTTTGTGGGGCAGGTGGAAAGAACCTCGATGATCGAAAGGCCCTTCTTCTGCTGCTGGATCTCGAACGCCTTTTTAATTGCCTTTTTAGCGGCAAGAACGTTCTTGACGCAATCAACCGAAACTCTTTCGGCATAAGCAACGCCGTCAAGGGGATCAATGAAATTCACTCCATTTTCAATTGCATATAGAATGTATTCCTTTGATACTTCCTTATCAATTGAATTGTTCTTTGTGGCAAGTCTCATTGCTCCAAG
>JAFSGD010000018.1 GCA_017434845.1 Clostridia bacterium | reverse complement strand
TAGGCATAGTTAACAACAACGATTCCGTTTGCGTTCTGGATGCTTATTATATCGCCCTGCAGGTTCTTGACATAATGGTATTTTGCACCGTTATATTCAAAGCCTGCAACGCCGGTTTCGTCATAGAAATAATAGATAGTTTCTTTCGAATTATTCGAAAGATTCGTCTTTATTTCCGCAACGATAGTTGTTCCGTCGAGGAGATAATCTTTCCTATAAGAAGAACCATATGTCTTTTGGGTTCTTATTCCCGACGAGTTATACGCATAGGACAGAACCGTGCCGTTGGAAAGGGTTTGAGAAATGAGTTCTCTGCCGTCCCACGACATACTCGTTGCGTTATGCCATTTTGTCGGGTTGCCTATTGTATCATAGGTTATAGAAACACCGTTATAGGTCGTTAGCCTATCGCCGCTATAGCCATAGTAAACGGGCGTTGCATAGCTCGGGTAGGTCGAGAACAGCATTTCGGGGATAAGGGTGCTATACGGGAATGTGTATCTCGTTGTCAGGTTACCCGCGTTGTCATAGACATAGAGAACCGTGCGGTTATTTGTATTATCGTTCTCGCGGATGAGCTGGTTGAGTGAATCATACTCATAGGAGACAGACAAAACGTTGTTGCGCGTTACGGTTAACAGGTTGCCGACAGCGTCATAGGTATAATCAAACCTTAGAACCGAGCCGTCATAGAGGCTCAGCGTTCTCGACGCAACGAGAGACGAGCCCGAAACGTAGGTATACGCAATATAATGTCTGTATGCCAGCTTCGAGGAAAGCCTATCGAAACTATCGTAGGTGTAGGTCTGGGTCGCGCCCGGCAAGGTATAGGAAGACACAAGGTTGGAATCTTCCTTATAGGTTATGCCGTATTCGAACGCGCGGTCATTGACAACGTAGCTCGAGCCGTTGGATCTGCCGAGGGTATCATAAGAGTTTTCGACAGCGAGGGTTACGTTGCCGCTCGAATCCTTTTGGTAGGCTCGGATGAGGCGGCCGAGGGAATCGTATTCGTATTGGTGGGTTACGTTGCCGTCGAATATCTTATGAATATTGCCGTTGGCATCGTATTGGATGCTGTATTTTACAGCGCCGTTGAACTTGACCTCTTCGATGCGCTCGAGGTAATCATAGAAATATTCCTCGTAATCGCCGTTGCCGTAGGTTAACCTTGCGAGCTTGCCGTTATTGGAAGAGTAGGTATAAGTTGCAAGAACGTTATCGCCCGCCTTGACCGACAGCATATTGCCGAAGGCATCATAGGTGAGGGTATAGCCCGTTGTTGCGGTTTGGATGCCGCTTAAGCGGTTATTCGCATAGAGATATTCAACCGCAGGCTCAGCCGTATCTGCCACGCCGTCTTTATCGGCATCGAGATAAACCTTATTCGTTCTGCCCGCGTTATCATAGATATACGCAGTTTGGACAGAGTTGGCGTTTTCAACGTAGGAAAGCAGTTTTGTTAAGCTTTCGTAGTTATACTTAGTTACTCCGCCCAACGAATCGACGGTTTGGGTCAGGAAGTTGCCGTCGGCGGAATAAAGCGCAGAAGAGGTAACGCTCTCTTCGGTTCCGGTTGCCGTGAGAACGGTGGAAACGACGTTTCCGAACGCGTTATAAGTATAATCAAGCGTTTGGGTTATGCCGTTTGAGGTCTTTGTTGCCGTATCGACAAGGTGGGTGTTGCCGACGTAGGTATAATTATATTCCTCGCCGGTTACCGCAGTGAATTTTTCGAGGTCGATAGCGTTTTCGGCATAATCCATTGCGCTTTGGTTGCCCTCGGCATCGGTTGCGGTTTTGAGGTTGCCGTCAGAATCATAGGCATAGGTTTGGGATGCCTCGACGGTGAGGGTTATATCATCGAAAAGCGCATAGTTTGCGTTATAGTCATAAACGAACGAGACGGTTACCGTTTGCACGGTGAGGGTCTTGTTTTCGGTTTTGGGAACGATTGCAAGAGCAGCATATTGCCATTCGACGTTATCGTCGTTGAAGGAAACGTAATGCTCTTCGGTTGAAGCATCGGAATAGGTTAAAACAGCCTTCAGACCGAATTTTCGGTTGGCTCTTGCCGCATCGGTATCGCCGTTGGGGAGCTTGACGGAATTCGCCTTGCCCCAGCCCGAAAGCATAAAGGTTACGTCGGTCGGGGTGTTAACGTTAACGGTTTGGGTAGCGGCGATCTGCTGAGCGGGGTTGCCCGAAACTCTGCCGACAGAGCCGTTGTACTGATCGGCTGTGTAATGAAATACGTTGTCGCCCCAGAAGGAAGCGTCCTTAACGCCCGAATTCTGAATAAAGTTGAATTCCGAGAGGGCATCGCCTTTTTCGAGCTGGATGCAATCGATATAAACGGTGCCGCTTGCGTTTTGGAGCATCAGGAATATCGTTCCGTCGATCAAATTGCCTGCGGTCAGCTCGGCGGTGAGGCTTATTCTGCGCCAGCCGCCGTTGACCGATTCATCGGTCGTTCCTGTTATTGTTTCGCTTTCGTTGTTGCCGATAGAGAAGCTGAAGCCGCCGTTGGAAGAAGAAACGACGTTTTCGGCTTTGACGTACATCGAAAGGGTGTAGGTTCCGCTTTCGGCGATCGTTATATCGCGGTTGAGCGAAGCGATGCGGTTTTCCGAGTTTGACGAGAGCTTTAGCGAGCTTGCGCCGTAGAAGCTTTTTTCGGTTGAAAGCGAAACGGTCGCACCTGCATCGTCGATATACCAGCCCGAAAGCGAGCTTAGGTTGCCGTTATCGAACAGGTTGGTTTTGGTATAGCCCTTAACCGATTCGGTTTTAAGCTTGTTGTTGAGCTTCGAGCCCGTTTCGGTCGCGGTATATTCGGCATAAGACGCGCCATACACCTCGCGGGTATTGCTGTTCATGCTGTAGGCGCAGGTTGCTTTGCCGTAGTTATCGAAGACGTAAACGGTCGAGATATCGTCGGTGTTGCCGATGATATCATCGTTACCGCTCATGCGAACGGAGAACAATTTATCACCGTAATTATACCTTACGGTCTGGCCCGTTGTCAAGTTTCCGTATTCGGTAACGGACGAGACCTTGCCGTTTGTGTAGGCATATTGCAGGTTATAGCCAGTGTCGTTATCCTTGGCTTTGAGCAGGTTGCCGTTTCCGTCATATTCATATGAGCAGCTGCTTATAACCTCGGTGCCGTAGCAATGCTCGATCTTGCGCAGATAGCCCGAAGCGTCGGCGGATATTGTGCCGTTATACGTTTCGGAATAATAGAACTTAACCATTTCGTTGGTGTTATTGACCTGAAACATATATTTAAGTGCGCCGAGATCGTTATAAAATAATCTTATCTGAGATTTTTTGCTCAGACCGACAGCCTTCAGCGCTATAGTAATAAGTCTTTCGGAGGTGTCGTAGGTGAAGCTTCTTACGTTACCGTGAACGTCGGTGAGCTCGATGAGCCTGCCCGAAGAATCGAACGATTTGCTTCCGCCCGTTTCATAGTTGAGCGTGAAGCCGCTTGAGCCGACCGTTATGGTGTTGCCCGTGCCCGATTCATCGGTGTAAATGCCGTTATTATTGTAATAGTAATGCTCGGTGCCGTCGGCATCGTTGTGGATGTAGTATGTATTTTCGCCGATGGTGGTTTGTTTTACCGTTTCCTGAACGTTCAGCTTCCAGCCCTTGCCGATAAGCATTGACGAGTTAAACTCGCCGTTCGAAAGCGCGCTGTTGTAAACGTGACTGACGGTTATGGGCATTATAATACCCTTTGAGGACATATCCGCATTCGCGAACACGAGGTTGCCGTTGAAGCCGTTTACATAGCCGACACCCGCGCTTCCGGCGCTTTGGGTGGAATAGGTCCAAATGCCCTCAATGCCCTTTGTGTCGCGGTAGTGAATCAGAAGCTGAGGCATGTAATTACTGTTGGTTGCCTCGGCGGATGCCATTCTCGCATAGCCATAGCCGCTTGAAGGCTTTGTCTGCGGAACAAGTATTATGCCTTTGCAATCATATTGTTCTAATAACACGTCATTTTCGAGTATATCGGCATACCATTCCTGAACGAGTCGGGTTATATCGAAATCAACGAGAGTTCCCGAGGTTGCGCTGCTAAGAACGGCATAGTCGAGAATATCGTCTGCATTGTAGGGGTTGGCAGTTGAAAAGAAGCTGTTCCAAGAAGTCGATTCCGATGCCCATTCAACCGATATCGGCATCGCAAGCGCGGTTACGCTGTTTGAGCCTTCCATACCGTTATGCCTGAGTCGGAGCACCGACGCGGTGATGACCGCAGATTTCGGTATCTCGGGCAATTCGGTGGGCTTAATAAGGGTGAAAACCGCTTTGCCGCTCGATCCGTAGCCGATTCGCAACTGGTCATCTTCATTATCTATCTTGTTGGGAGTGCTCTCGAAAATATTAGTATCGCGGGTGTTCTTTCTCGTTTCGAACGCCTCGACAGTCGGGTCGATCGTTACGGGAAACGCTCGTTCCTTTGCGTTTATCCATTCGCTGTCGGCGGTAACGGTGAGAGTGTATTTATCGTTACCCTTGGGCGCGACAGCATAGCTGACGGCGTTTGAATCCTCGCCGATAGCGTCATACATATACCCCGCAGGGATAACGAACACCGATTTCCCGGTGGTCTTATCGTTCAGCAGAATATTGCCGTTTTCGCAGAGAACGGGGATTAGGTTTTTAAGCGTTAAAACGAAGCTGTAGGAATAGGCGGTGCTTCTGCTTTTAACTATTATATTCTCCTTTACCTTGCTTCCCGTAAGGATATATTCAAGATCGGTTGAAGGAAGGATATCTTTATAAACAGCGCTCGAATTGATGTTTTCGAGACGGGATGCCGCCTCGATGCTTCGCGAGGAAGAAAGCGCTTTTGTTTCCTTTGCGCGAGGCTCAATGTTTTTTGAAACGGCGTTTTCGAGCTTAAGGCTCAGTGAATAGCCGTTTTTGCTTACTCTTAAATGATTGGCAAAGCCCGCGTTAGCGGCAAGCTTTACAGATACGTCGGACGCGGCATTAACGTAGCCCGCAAAATCCTCGCTATCCGAAAGAACAACGTTCTCGGAATAGGTAAGGGTGTTGTCGTATTCCTTCCATTCGCCGTTTGCATCGGCGTAATGAACGCTATTGCCGTATTCCGCCGCGACAAAGCTGCCGTCGGACATTCTGAAGGTTTTTGAGGTCTCGGTTCTCTTTCCGACCACCTCGCCGAGAACGTAAGCTTCATTGTTTTCCGACACGTTCTCGTTGCTTATTTCGTGTAAAGCGGATTCAAGCGTTTCGTTTTGCAACGCATCGCCTATTTCCGCCATTATTGATTGAGGCAGGAAACAAACGAGCATCACAAAGCTGAGCACAAACGCAGTAAGCTTTGAAATGTTTTTCATTTGCTGTCTCCTTTTTTTGGTTTGGTTGAGTTGTTTTCTATGTAAAACGGCTTTCGCCGTATTGCGGTTCGACAGATTTCTTTACATCAAAAAAAGCACAAACTATCCCATAGGCAGTTTATGCTTTGATCTTGTTATTATTTCTTTGTTCGGTTGGGGTACGCTGTTGTCTTGTTTTCATTTTTTATCGCTGCAGCGCATATTTCGTATGCGCCATTTTTGTTAGGTTTGCTCCTGACGGAAAATGACTTTTCGTTGCCGTTATTCTATGTTGTTACATCAGTGTTTCGATGGATAGTATGTTCTACTCCCTTAATAAGTCTACCATACTTTTACAGCTTTGTCAATATACGGTCAACAAATATATTTTCATTTTTTTCGATATATTGTATGCTTTCTCAACCGTTAGCCGACGCGATATATCGCACAAAAAAGCGGAGCATCCTGCGCAGGACAACTCCGTTTTTTAGTTTTATGCTTTTTTAACTCAACCAAATGTGCAAACAGCCAAATACTGTATCTTTTTTCAGTTCAACAAATAAATACCGAAATTAAGATATCCCGCAAAGGCGACCCACGCAAGATAAGGCAAAAGCATAAGCCCCGCAGGCTTATCGATCTTTCGAAAACGCAAAAAGGTTATTAAAATAAGAATCCAAAGGATCAAAAGCCACAAAAACGCAAACAGATAGGCTTGGAAATTAAAAAAGATTATTGTCCAAAAGAAGTTAAACGCCAGCTGGAGACAATAAACGAACAGCGCGTTTTTCTTTTCGATTTCGGGCGAAAACGAAATATATACGCGGTAGGAAGCAATGCCCATAAGAACGTAAAGAAGAGTCCACACAACCGGAAACAGCCATGCGGGTGGCGAAAGCGGCGGTTGGTTCAGCTCGCCGAACGCCTGCATTGCGCCCGACGAGATAAGCGACGCGAGCCCGCCGACGGCAAGCGGTATCGCAACCGCGATCAAGAGCTTTTTCCATTGAATTTTCATAACGATTCACCTCGAAAGAAATATATGCGGCATTTTTACTTTTTATTATTAATAATCATCTGCTTCAGCTCGGCAACGGCATCTCCCAAGCCGCCGACACGGTCGATTATTCCGTATTCAACCGCTTCTCTTCCGCCGATTACGGTTCCGATATCGGTTGTCATATCGTCGGTTGCCGTCATAAGCCTTCTTATCGCCTCGCTCTCGGCGTTTGAATTGCGCACGATAAAATCAATTATTCGCTCTTGCATTTTCGAAAGGTTTGCAAAGGTTTGCGGAACGCCGATAACAAGCCCGTTAAGCCTAACGGGATGAAGAGTCATTGTTGCGCTCGGAACAATAAACGAACGCTTCGCCGAAACGGCAAGCGGAACGCCGATAGAATGTCCCCCGCCCAAAACGAGCGAAACAGTGGGCTTTGTCATTCCCGAAATAAGCTCGGCAATGGCAAGCCCCGCCTCGATATCGCCGCCGATGGTATTTAAAAGCAACAGCAAGCCGTCGATCGAATCGTTTTCTTCAACCGCAACAAGCGTTGGAATGCATTGCTCGTATTTCGTTGATTTGCTTTGCGGCGAGGCGGCAAAATGGCCCTCGATCTGACCTGCAATTACCATTGAATGAATGCAAATTCCGTTCCCGACAGTCGTTACGCTTCCGCCCGTTGGCGAGCTTTCGCATTCGCAACAGCATTCGTTTTCGTTTTCTTCGTTTTCCTGCTGAAACGGAACCTCGTTATGCTTCATATATTACTCCGTTTTTTATTTATTGTTGCAAGGCAGAGTGCATTTTATTCGCGAATAGAATTCACAAAAATTGCCGATAATAAACCGAAAACAATCGATTCGGGGGTTTATTATGGCTTCAAGCTTAAAATCGGCTTTAAAGCGATCTTATTTTGCGATTCGGCGTGCCTTAAACGACGGCGAGCGATCCGCTTGGCTTCACGATAATTTTTATTTGATCGACCGTTATTACCGCATGGCGATCGCTTCGAGAAAAGCGCTGAAATGCAAAAAATATTATGAAATACTCGAAAAATATTGCGATACCTTCGATTTTTCGCCCGAGCCAAAGGCGCTTTCAAGGCATTTGAAAGCATCGGGCATCAGTCTTTCTTATACAGAGCTTTCATCAACAACGGCCCTGCTTTCGGCTTGCGCGATAAACAAAATAGCGTTTGCTTTGAAAAGCAGGCGCGATATGCGCTTGCTTCCCTTGGCGGTTAAGCTTTTGTTCTCGCTTAACGATCCCGAATATTGCGATATTCTGCCCGATTGCTGGGCGCCCGAAGCCTTGATCTCGGAATTTGAAGAGGATTATTCGAGATTTGACAAGGAAACTCAGGCGCAATACCGAAGGCTTATTTCGGAATACGCGCGCGATATGCGCATTTCGGAGACCGATGCGGCATTGAAGCTTATTGAACGTGCAAAAGCGCAAAAATGCCCTCTCGGCGCTTTGCTTTTTAAGCCCAAACGATTTTGGCAGATATGCTGGATGGCGCTGGTTGGCCTGTTTTTCGCCTTGCTTACGGCAACCGGCTTGTATTTTATTGGCTTTGCGGCGCTTTTGCTTGCAATTCCCTTTTCAATAACCGCCTGCGCGCTTGCAGACCGATTGGTTTCGCTGACAGTCCCTCAGCACAAGGCGTTTCGTCTAAGGCTCGATCGCGTTCCCGACAATGCCAAAACGCTGGTTGCGGTTGCGGCGTTGCTTAACGGAAGCGAAAGCGACAACGAGGTTTTCGAATCGCTTAAAAGATTCAGGTATATGAACCCCGATGAAAACATCTTCTTTTGTCTGCTTGCCGACCTGCCCGACAGCGACAGACAATATAACAGCAACGACCAAAAAACAGCCGAAAACGCAAGGGCGCGCATTAACGAGCTTAACCGCAACCACGGCGAGCGCTTTTGTTTGTTTCTGCGCGAGCGCACTCTTAACAAAAGCGAGGGGCGATTTGGCGGCTGGGAACGCAAGCGCGGAGCGGTTTGCGAGCTTATATCTCACATTTGCAACCAAAACGGAAGCAGTTGCTTCGGAGGAGATTTTTTAAAGGATATTAAATACGTTTTAACCCTCGATTCCGACACCAATCTTTCGGTTGGAAGCGTTAACGAGCTTCTTTCGGTAGCGCTTCATCCGGTTAACCGCCCCGTTATTGAAAACAAAAGAGTTGTTTCGGGCTACGGAATAATTCAGCCCTCGGTTAAAACCGAGCTTACAAGCGCATACAAAACCGGATTTTCGCGCTTGATTTCGGGTGCGGGCGGTGCCGACAGCTATGCAGGCGCGGAATTCAAGCGCTCGCAATCGCTTTTCGGTTCGGGAAGCTTTTGCGGAAAGGGCTTGATAGACGTTCGGCTTTTCGATTCGTTGGTTAACGGAAAGCTGCCCGAGGGAATAGTTTTAAGCCACGACGTTATCGAGGGAAGCATAATGCGAACGCTTTGCGCCTCGGATATAACCTTAACCGATTCAACCCCCGGCAACACAGTTTCGTTCTTCCGCCGACAGCACAGATGGTTAAGAGGCGATTTTCAAAACCTTTATTTCCTTCGCGGAGACCTGCTTGACGCCTTCTCGAAATATCGGTTGCTTTTAACCGTTCTTAAGCATTCTTCGCCGGTCTTCTCGTTTGCGGTGCTTTTGCTGGGATGCTTTCATTTGTTTCCCAACGGAGCTTGGCTTTTCGTTTTGGCGTTTTCCGAGCTTATAATCCCCTGCGCGGTATCGCTTTTGGGCTTTTTCTTCTCGGGCGCGCCGTTTGCCTGCCTGCGCTTCTTTTCAAAGGCATATTCCCTGCTTTTGCAAACCCTTATGAGACTGTTTTTCGAGCTTTCGGCGCTTTGCAGAAGAGCGTTTTTAACGGTTAACGCCTTTTCGCTTTCGGCAACAAGGCTTATAACGAAAAAGAAAACTCTTGAATGGACCACAGCCGCGCAAGCCGAAAGGCTTTCTTCAACGCTTGGAAAATACGTTCTCGACAGCGCGCTTTCGGCAACGGTCGGCTTGGCGTTTCTTATTTTCGCGAAAACACCCTTCGTTCGCTTTGCGGGCTTGCTGTTTTTCGTTTATCCGTTAATATCCGCCGTGCTTTCGCGCCGAATAAGCGGCGGAGGCGAGGCAAAGCCCAAGCTCAGCGAAAAGCAAAAAAGAATGCTTGCCGTGCACGCCGCAGATATGTTTGCCTTTTATAATGATAACGTCAGCGAGGCAACCAACCATCTGCCGCCCGATAACGTTCAGTTTTCGCCCATTTCAAGCGTTGCTTTGCGCACCTCGCCCACAAACATCGGCTTTTATCTCGTTTCGCTGCTTGCCGCGCGCGATCTCGGTATAATAGATTCACATCAGCTCTATTCAAGGCTTAAAGACAGCTTCAATACGATCAAAAAGCTTACCAAATACAAGGGTAATCTTTATAACTGGTATGATATCTCAAGCCTTGCCGAGATAGGTAACGGCTACGTTTCAACGGTAGATTGCGGTAATTTTACGGTTATGCTCGTCGCGCTTAAAGAGGGCTTGCGCGAATATACCGCCGAGGAAGAGCGTCTTTTCGAGATAATCGACTCGGCGGAAGAGCTTATAAGTCAAACAGACCTTACAGTTCTTTACGATAACCGCCGCGAGCTTTTCAGAATCGGCTTTAACGCAAAGGAAAGCATGCCCGATAACAGCTATTACGACCTTTTAATGAGTGAAGCGAGAATGACCGCCTATTATGCGGTTGCCTCTTGGGCGGTTCCGAAGCGGCACTGGCAATCGCTCGGAAGAACGCTAACCCACAAAAACGGATATATCGGCATGATGAGCTGGTCGGGAACGGCGTTTGAATATCTTATGCCCCAGCTTTTTCTGCCCCTATACCGAGATTCGTTTCTTTTTGAAAGCGTTGCCTTTTCGCTTATGCTTCAACGAATGGAAAGCTCGGTTTGGGGAATCAGCGAAAGTGCCTTCTATTCGTTTGACAGCGATATGAATTATCAATACAAGGCAAACGGCATTCAGGCGCTTGCGTTAAGACGTTGTTCTGCAGACGAGAAGATAATTTCACCCTATTCCACCTATCTTTCGCTTTGCGTTTGCGGAAACGCCGCAATGAAAAATCTCGCGCTTCTCGAAAGCGCGGGAATGTATGGAAAATACGGTTTTTATGAAGCGCTTGATATCAATTCGGGCAACGGAATATGCGTTAAAAGCTATATGGCGCACCACGTCGGCATGAGCATTATCGCCTGCATGAATGCAATTAACGGCAATTCCTTTGTTCGCCGTTTTGTTTCGGATATAAAAATGCATTCGGCGTTAGAGCTTCTTCAGGAAAAGATCCCCACCGAAGCGCACGTCTTCGGCGACGCGCTTGCCCGTTCGGACGAGCCCAAAAAGCGCAATTCCTCACAAGGAAAATGCACCGAGCAAACCAATCCCGATTCGCCGAGCATTGCGCTTCTTTCACACGGCGACTTTGCGGCAATGATTTCAAGCAGCGGGCATATTGGGTTAAGCTGCGGAGAAAGACTTATTGCCCACACACGATTCGACCGCGAATCGCTTAAGTTTTCGCCCGCGGTCATTTTTTCAAGAGACGGAAAAAGCTTCGGTTGCACCTCGCTTTCGCAAAACGAAGGATGTAATTTCGGCTTTGAGCGCGGCAACGGCTATGCCTCCCACATCGCATCGGGAAGCGAGTTTTCGGGAAGAGTGCGATACAGCTTTTCCAAAAGCGGAAATTGCTTTGTTGTAAGCACCCGTGCCGAAGCCCTGAAAAAATATGACGTAACCCTTGCCTTCGAGCCGATTCTCGACAAAGAAAAAAGCTATTTTTCGCATATTGCCTTTTCGAAGCTTTTTATAGAAAGCGAATATGACAAGTCAAAGCGCATACTTTATTTCCACCGCAGAAGCCGCGAGGACGGCAGCCGCGTTTTTACCGTTGCGATCGCGCCGAAATATAAGGAGACCGATTTTTCGTTTCTTGCAAGCCGCGACGGCTTCAAGGCGGGTTCGATTTCTTCTTCGCTCGATTATGCGCTTGCGCAAGCCGATTGCGCCTCGGGCGAGCTTCCCGAACCGCTTTGTCTTGTGCGCGCAAGCTCTGCCGACGGCGGAAAAGCAACCTTTCTTATAGCCTGCGGTGTTACAAAAAACGAATGCGAGCGCAATATTCGCGCTTCGCGTGCCGAAAAGGGCGATAATCCCTCGCCGCAAAACGCATCCGATGCCGAAGCTATTCTGCCGCCTCTGCTTTACGGCAGAGAGCCGATCGAGGTCAGCGCCTTTTCGTCTTGCGGAATCGGCGACCTTTGGAGCAAGGGCATCTCGGGCGATTACCCGAGAATAACGGTTTATGCCGAGCAAGAGGCTGTTTCGCGCACCGAGCGACTGTTAAGGGGCTTTCTGCTTCTTTCACGGCTTTGCAAAAGATTCGAGCTGATTTTTATTATTAACGACCGCGACAGCTACAACCGCCCCGTCGAATGCTCGGTAAGGCAATGCTGCCTGAACACCGAAGCCGACCGATATATCGGAAAAAACGGCGGCATCTTTATCCTGCGCGAAAACGAGCTTTTGCCCGAATTCAAGCAAACGCTGATAAAAGCCTCGAAGCTTTTTATCGACCTTTCCGATACCGCAAGCGAGCCGAATTTTCCGCCCTTGCCGCGCTTTAAAACCATCGAATCACCCCAAAACGCCGCAGGGCTTGCGATTGAACGCGGCGCCTTGCGCTCGGGCAACGGGTTTTTCAAAGAAAACGGATATACCGTTGACAAAAGCGTTCTGCCCGATGCACCCTATTCGTTTATTCTTACGGGAAGACGCTTTTCAACCGTTATTACTCAAAGCAGTCTCGGTTATACCTTTTTTGATAATGCCCGCGAGCGAAGGCTTTGCTCGTTTATGGGCGACACGAAAATGCTTGATTGCGGCGAGCGCGTGTTTTTAAACCTTGAAAGCACACGCTTTGATCTGTGCGCCTGCTCGAAAACCGCGGAATACAGCCTCGGCAAAGCGGTATACAAGGGCGAAACAGAGCGTATTCCCTATGAGGTTACGGTAACGGTTCATCCGAAATTTCCCGTTAAGCTTATAAAGATAAAATGTGCAAACGATTGCCGCTTATCGTTTGAAATATCGCCGGTTATGGGAGACAGCGCACAGCCGATCGCAAAGCTTGAATCGCTTGCTTTTTCGGAGGGCTCAAATGCCTGCATAATGTTTCGCAATCCGTTTGGAATAACCTTTCCCGAGGGGCGCGGATTTGCCGGCGTTTGCGGCGGAAAAGCCGACGCATCGAATTTCACGCTTGAGGCAAACGGCAAAGAGGTGATCTTCTTTTTGGGTGCCTGCACCACCGAAAACGGTGCAAGGAGGGTTGCTTCGCTTATTAACGGCGCGTTCTTCGAAAAAACGCTCGATTCGGCAAGCGCATTTGCCGAATCGATGATACCCGAAATTAACGTTTCTACCAAAAGCTCTCCGCTTAACGCAATGTTGAACACATTTCTTCCCTATCAGGTTGCCGCCTGCCGCTTCTTTGCTCGCGGCTCCTTTTATCAAAGCGGCGGTGCTTATGGCTTCCGCGATCAGCTTCAGGATTGCCTTGCACTTATTTATTCATTGCCCGATGCGGTGAGAACTCATATTATTCGTTGCTGTGCGCATCAATACGATGACGGCTCGGTAATGCATTGGTGGCACACCCGCAATTACGGCGGCGTTAACCGCGGAATAAAAAGCAAATGCTCTGACGATCTGCTTTATCTTCCGATAGTTACCGCCGATTATATCGAAAAAACGGGTGATAGGTCGGTGCTCGATATAAACACCGAATATCTGACATCAGCACCGCTCGGCGACAAAAGCGAGCGATATGAACAGCCGAAGCGAAGCGGAATTAAAGAAAGCGTTTACCGCCATTGCCTTCGAGCGCTTGCAAGGGCTGAAAGGCTTGGCAAAAACGGTCTTGTGCTTATGGGAAGCTGTGATTGGAACGATGCTTTTTCGCTTGTTGGCGCAAACGGAAGAGGCGAAAGCGTTTTCTCTTCGTTTTTGCTTATTATCGCAATCGAGCGATTTTTGCCGATCATAAAAGAAAAGGGCGACGTTGATGCCGCCGCGCATTATGAAAAAACCGCCGAAAGGATCAAGCGAACCATTGAAGAAAAAGCATTTTTCGTCGACAGATATGCCCGCGCGATCTGCGACGACGGAGCCATACTCGGCGTTAAGGGCTGCGGTGAATGCGAGATCGACGTTTTATCTCAGGCGTTCGCCGCTATCGCTAATCTTGACGAAACGCGAACGAAAACCGCCCTTTCAACAGCTTTTTCACAGCTTTACGACCAAAATGCAAGGATATTCAAGCTGTTTTCTCCGCCCTTTAAAAACGGGAGCGCAAGGGTCGGATATATTCGCGGCTATGCCGCCGGAATGCGCGAAAACGGCGGGCAATACACCCACGGTGCGCTTTGGGGTGCGCTTGGCTTTATAAAGGCATCGATGTACGAGGAGGCGCTTGCCGTTCTTTCCTGCGCCGACCCCGCAAGCCGTTGTACCGACAAAGCGTTGGCAAAGCGCTATAAGACCGAGCCCTATGCCGTCGCGGCAGATATTTATTCGGGCATTAACGCGGGCAGAGGCGGCTGGAGCTGGTATACCGGTGCGGCAGCATGGCTTTACCGCATTATGCTTGAGCACGTGCTCGGGCTTAAAATGGGTGCAGACAACACGGTTATTTCCGCCGAGCCTATAATACCCTTTGAGGCGGAAGTGCGCAGAGAAAACTTTTTGATTAAGATCATCGCAAGCAAAAAAAACGATGAACCCTTGCTTAACGGCAAACCCGTTCACTTCCCCACAAATCTTTCAAATTCCGCAAATTTACTTGAACTGCCTGTTAAAAGGTAAATTCCTTATAAAAAAAGAAATCAAGCTTCAAAACTAATTGAAGCTTGATTTTTGTGATTATATTTTCTTTCAAGGGCGTAATATGGGGTCCCCGAAAATGCTTGCATTTTTGGGGTATCGTAACGAGTTTGCAACGGTCGCAGACCGAATGAAACGAAGTTATTTTTCACGAAATTCGAGCGTCGGCGTAGAAATCTACGACAGTCGAAGAATTTCGTGAAAGCCCTTGAAAATACAATGAAAAATTAAAATTCCTTATAAAAAAGAAATCAAGCCTCAAAACTAATTGAAGCTTGATTTTTGTTTTATTAATTTATTAATTCTTTCAAGGGCGTAATATGGGGTCCCCGAAAATGCTTGCATTTTTGGGGTATCATAACGAGTTTCTTTCGGTCTGCTATCTTTCTTTGGTGAGGGATTCTATGGTCGCCTCGATCGCCGCTTGGGTCTGCTTTTCGGCACTTTCGTATGCCGAAATGAACGTACCCTTCTGCGCCTTGAGCATATTGGTAACAACGTTTGCCATATCACCCCAGCCATAAACCTCGGCAGGCTCAGGAACGCGATTGTTAAAGATTATATCGAGCATTCTCATCGAATCGTCGTCGCGCGCGATCTGATACTGAAGCGTCTGCTCGTAATAAACGGGATTAAGCTTCGAGCGGCAAACCGCCGAAAGCGCCTCGATGATTATGCCTGCGTTGGTAACGTCTTCGCCAACGGTTGAAACGGGAACACAGATCGCGGTGGCTGTCCATGCACCGATGCTTGATGCATACTCCTCTTGGCTTTCATCATAAAGCGGGCTGGGCAGAACGCCGAAGTCGCTTTCCATATCGCGAATGTTTTCAAGGTTGAGAATACAGTTATAGAAGAAGAGGCAACGGTCTGCCTTAAATTCGGGAACGATAACGTCGGGCACGGGAACGTTGCTTTGACCGAAATAATCATCGGCTGAAATAAAGCCGCTTTGAGGGTCGAGCGCATATTCCTGAGCATCGTTAATAATGCTTATCGCGCGCTCGTTCTTAACCGAAAGCACGGGAAGGTCGTTTTCATCCTTGGTGATGATCGTTTCGTTCGCGGCGGCAAGCATCCATTGAATAAAGCCCGCCTGAGCGGCAATTCCGTTTATATCGCCGATATCGCAACGGTTGTTTTTGTTAAGATCCTGATAAACCGATTTTGCCATTTCATACATGGCATCCTGTGTCCAAAGCTTCTTATCAACCATTTCATAAAGCGTTTCGCAACCGTATTTTTCGGAAATGCGATAGGAATCCGCCATCTTTTTATTGAAAGCAACGAACATGGTCGCATCCTTGCTTACGTAGCCGATGTCGCTTATTGCAAAATAGGTCTTACCTGCGAAATTGACCGCCTCGTTATAGGGCTTGCACCACCATTCGTTGTTAAGGTTAATGGTGGAAATTCCGTTAAGGTCATAAAGCAAACCCTCTTCGGCAAGCATTGCCGCCTCGATAACGCAGGGCATAGTGAAAACGTAATCGGCTGTTAAGCTCATGGCATCGGCATAAATGCGCTTATACATTTCGCCGCCATAGCGTGAAAAGGTGAAAATGCATTCCTCCTCGAGCTCGATATTCAGCCTTTCTTCAACAAGGCGCGCGCACTCGGCAATCGCAGTGAGCGATGCGGTTGCGGACTCGGCGCTGAAAAGCTCGTTATCCTCGGGCTGGATCTGAAAGCTTGCCGCGTTGTGATTCGCGGCGGTCGTAAGAACCCGATAGGTTTTTCCGCCGAGATCGGCATTTTCGGGGACGTTATAGCCGTAAAAGCTTTTATCCTCAAAGCTAACCTCCGAAGCAACAGAGCTTTCCTCTGCTTCTTCGCATCCGTAAAGCGCAAAGCAGGAGATTAGAAACATTGAAAGCAGAAAAGCAGAAAGAATGCGTTTTAACATGACCGTTTCTCCTTGTTTTTTTATTTCAGTTCGGTTATACCGCAGGGCGAAGCAACGCGCAAACGAAGCTCTTTTATTTCGCCGACGCAATCGGGCTCGGGCGCATCGGTTATGCGCTCGCCGTTAACCGTGAAGCCCTTTTCAAGCAAAGCAACGAAGCTTTCGCGAAACGCTGTTTCGGGGCGGTTGTTTTCTTCGCTTAAATGCGCCAGAACGAACGATTCGGTTCCGTGGCGCGCAAGATGCGGAAGAAGCGAGGCACAAGCCCTGTTAGAAAGGTGGCCTCTGTCGCCTAAAATTCGTTGCTTTAGCGAATAGGGATATCTGCCGTTTTTCAGCATTTCGATATCGTGGTTGGATTCGATAACCACTCTTCTGCAGCCTGCCAAGCCGCGAAGCACGCCCTCGGAAAGATGACCGATATCGGTATAATATCCGATTATCTCGTTTCCGACGCGAATGCGGAAGCCAACGCTCGAAAGCGCATCGTGCGGGGTTGCAACGGGGCATACCGCAGAATCGAAAAGCTCAACGGCACAGCCCGATTTAAGCTCGCGCAGGTCGGCGGCGCAGGCAATGTGCGAATCGATATAGCAAAGGCTTGCCGAAGGCGCATAAACGGGCGTTCCGAAATATTTGCAAACGGTTGAAAGCCCGCGTATATGGTCGCTGTGCTCGTGCGTTATAAATATCGCTTTTATATCGGCAAGCGAGCTTCCGACCATTGCCAGCGCGTTTTCGATGGCGCGCGCCGAAGCGCCGCAATCTATTAGAAACTCATCTCTGCCGTGTTTTATGTAGGTGCAGTTCCCCTTTGAAGAGGAGAACAGCGTGTATATCTTTGCTTCAGACATCGGAAATTATACTATCCTTTGATTTGATCCTCATAAACCGCCGATGCACCGAACGGACGGATAAGATAGGTTTGACAAGAGCCCTCGCCAAACACCGATTCTATTGCACACTTATAGCTTCCAACGCGCTCAACGGGTATGTATGCCTGAATCGTTCCCGCAAAGCCGCCGCCGTGAACACGGCATACCGCTCCGAAGCGTTCGGTTACGGCAAGCGCAAGTGAAAGACCTTGCTCGGAAACGTTTTTGTTTGTATAAACGTTTTGAAGGAACTTAAAAGAAGAATTGCCGGATTCGGTAACAAGCGCGAGATATGCCTTAAGATCGCCATCAAGAAGCGCTTTTTTCTGAAGATCGACTCTCTTGTTTTCGGCAAAGAAATGCATTGCGCGCATAACCGCCCTATCACCCACGTTCGAGCGAATATAAGATATCCTTCCCATAAAATCCTCTTCGTCGCAGGAACGAAGAGCATGCTTGCCCATAAGGGTTGCAACCGAGCGCATTTCGGAGGGAACCGAAGCGTAATCGTCGGTAAGATCGGCGTGGTTGCCGCCCGTGTTAACTATGCAAAGGCTATATCCCTGTTTGCCGAGATCGAAATCAATCTTTTCGGTTTTGGGGTCGGCGCTGTCTTCAAAATCCATCCAAAGACATCCGCCCGAGGCGCAAGCCGCTTGATCCATCAAGCCGCAGGGCTTTCCGAAAAACTCGTTTTCGGCATATTTGCCTGCTTTGGCAAGCTCCATTGCGGGAACGCTTCCGTTATTGTAAAACTCGGAAAGGATTCTTGCACACATAACCTCGAATGCGGCAGAGGAGGAAAGACCCGAGCCCGTCATAACCTCGCTGGTTGTATAAGCGGCAAATCCGCCTGCGTTATATCCGTTTTTACGGAAATAATCAACAATGCCCGCAATTATTGCTGAAGAGCTGCCCTTGCGAACGGTTTCGGAGTTGGGCGCCGAGATATCAACGACGTCCTCGCGGTATCCAACGCTTTTCATTCTCACAACGTCGCCCGAAAGCTTTGCGGCAATCGCGATGATATCAATATCGACCGATGCGGCAAGAACCTTGCCGTTGTTGTGGTCGGTGTGGTTACCCGAAAGCTCGGTTCTTCCGGGAACCGAGAAGAGAACCACTTCCTGCTCGCCGTAAAGCTCACGGAAATCCGATGCCAACCCGATAATGCGGGCGCGGCGTTCGGCAATATCCTTTGCGGGATAAAGCGCTTTAAGCGAGCTGTCGAACCCGCCGTTTTCTATGTTTTTTATAAATTCGCTGACAAACATATTACTGTTCCCTTTCCTCGATTTTTTCTATCTCGCAAATATAAACGTAATGATAATCGCCGTCATAGTGCTTTTCGATGCCTTCATCGAGGAAGCATTTGGGGTCGAGCCTTCCGCAATAAAGCTTTTTACCGTATATTATGCGCTCTGCCTGCTCAAAACCCACGCCGTTTTCGTTAACGAAGGCATCAAGCCCCGCAAGCGCTATCTTATCGCAATCTCTGCCGCTTTTGGTGCCGCAAAGCTTTAATGCGGCTCTGTGCTCTTCGCCGAAGAAGGAAAGCGAGATCTTATCGCTTGCCTCGGTGAATTCGAAGGTGTAGCGCTGAGGGCGGATAAAGCAAATAAAAACGTTTTTATTCCACAAAACTCCAACGGTGCCCCAGCTTGCCGTCATTGTGTTGACCGTTCCGTCTTCCTTTGCGGCGCTGATAAGCATCCATTTGTTTCCGATATCGTCGAATATTGCGGTGTTAAGCTCATTGGGTGAAATTTCTTTAAAGCTCATTATCGGTTCCTCCTCGGTATTGCATAAAGGAAAACGTCCCATGCGGGAACATATTCCTTTTTTCTTAAATAAAGATCGTATTTATGATAATGCTTTTTCAAAAGCATCGGCAGCTCGATTATATCTTCGCCGCGATGGTAAAGCGCAACGCTTACCGCACATTTACAGCAATAAATAGTGTTAACCGCGCCGTAGATTACCCTTTTATCCATTCCCTCGGCATCGATCTTTATGCTTCCGACGGGAACACCCTTTGCATCGATATGAGTGAATCCGCAATAGGAATCGACCGAAACACAGCTTACCGTTTCATTGCCCTCTCCCGAATGCGAGGCTCTTCCCCCGCCCGAAGCAAACGCAATTTCGCCGTTTTTGTCGCCGACAGCGGAATTTTCGGCAATAACGCCGCGAATGCCTTTTGTGTTCGCGCAAAGCTTTTTATAAGTTGAGCGATCGGGCTCAAAGGCAACTATATCGGCATAAGAGTTGCTGTTTTCAACAAACTCGGCAACCGTGTCGCCATCGTAAGCGCCGATATCTATGTGCCGTGCCGAGTGGTTAAAGAACTCGCTCGGCGGAACGTTTGAATTCTTTATATCAAGATATTTTATCTCGCCCGTTGCATTATATTTCAAAAGCGAAACGAATATCTCGCGCGAAAGCTCATCGGCAAGGCTTTCATAAACCCGCTCGAAGCCTTCGGCGTTTTCAATAATAAAATCCTTATCGCAAACGGTTTCGCCGAAAACGGGAAGATTCGGAGAGAGAATGCGGTGTTGCTTTGCAAGCCCGGCAAGAAAATGCGATCTTTCGCCCTCAAGCCCAAAGCAAAGCACAAGACAAAGCGGGCCGAGCTCGCTTTCTGCTTGCTTAATGCTTTTTACGTTAAAGCCGAGAAACAGGTTTCCGCGAACGAAGCCGTCTGAGGCGACGATTCCCTTTATTTCTATATTATGCCGTTTAAGATAGGAATATATTTTTTCTGCGCCCGTGCCCATGCCGTAAAGAACTATTGCTCTTTTTTCGGAGGCAAGCGTTTCGCAAAGCGAGGGCAGAGGCGCGATAAGCTCTTTTATCACAGTTCTTCCTCTGTATGGCTCTTAAAGCCTTCGCCGAAAACGCTGGTTGCCTTGGTAACTATCATAAACGCATTGCTGTCCTCTGCGCGAACTATCTCGCGCGCCTGAGGAAGCATTCTCATTCTTAAAACGCACATTAAAACCTTTTTATCGTCGCCGCTGTAAACGCCGTTACCGTAAAGATAGGTTGCACCGGCATCAAGCTCTTTTAAAAGACGGCTTGCGATAACGGCATCACGCTCGCTTATAATATAAACCATTCTTGCTTCATCCGAACCGTAAAGAACGGTGTTGAGCACCATTGTTTGAATAAAGACGGCGATGCCCGCAAAAAGCGCCTTGTCGATATCGCCGAAAACTATTCCCGAAAGCAGCACCACTGCGCCGTCGACAAAAAGGAATACCGCGCCGGTGGACATATGCTTAAAATGAAGCCTGAAAAGCTTTACTATAATATCGGTTCCGCCGGTTGTTCCGCCGCCGCGGAAAACAAGGCCGATGCCCGCAGAGGCAATAACCGCACCGACAACGCAGGCAAGCAGGATGTTTTGGGTTATGGGCTGTACATAGGTTTCGAAAACGCTCATCATAGCCGAGCTGACGGCAACCGAATAGATCGTGGGGATCAATATTTTAAAGCCGAGCTTCCAAACACCCACAGCCATTATGGGAATGTTGAATATCAACACCCAAAAGCCGATAGGAATAATGTCGATAATGCTTGAAATTATTATCGAAAGACCCGAAACACCGCCCGAGGCGAGATCGTTGGGACCGAGGAACAGCGTTACGCCTGCCGCATACAAAAGGCTGCCGACTGTCATTAAGCCGTAGTTTTTTAAAATCGGAATCAGTTTTTTCATATTACCTCATCTTGTTCAATGCCCGAAACACCGTAATAACGAGGGTCGGTGCAAAATTCAAGCGAAGCGGCTACAATACCGTAGCCGTTATCGTTATCGAGAATAACGAGATCAACGTTATAAAAAAGCTCGTCGATGCGCGCAACGTATCGGCATTTTATGACCCTGCCCTCAAGCTCGGTATCATCGGCATAGCTTTTGCCCGCCACGTCGATTCCGCCAAGCTCGGTTCCTACGGCGATGTTATAATTTTCAAGCATTTTATAAAATTCGTCGTTGGGAAGTGCGCTTTCGATATGGTCGGGGTGGATGTTGCGCTTCATTTTTTCTTCATCGCGCGCAAGCATTCCGTTTATAAATCCGAGCGCGCAATCGTCGGCGGCGTCGGTGTCGATCCCGCAGGCACAAAGCGAAAGGCAAAAGCAGAGCGCAAGAAGGATCAATGCTGTTTTTTTCATAATATTACCTTATTTCATTGTGTTTATATCAAAGGTTTTTAAAACGTGGCGCTTTGCAAGCATATAGTCCATGGGTGTTACGGCTTCGCCGTTAACGATCGCCATTGCAAGCCTTTCCTTTTCGCCGGGCTCAAAGGTTAAAAGGCAGGTGCGTTTTATGAGCGCATAATCGGTTGCGTCAACGGTGCCGTTTGCATTGGCATCGCCGCGAACTATAACAGTTACCGAAATAACGCCGTCGGTTAGAACGTAACCGGTCTTAACGTAGCCGCTTTCAACTCTTTTTCCGCCCGAAACAAGATAAAACGAGCCGAACATGGAATTGAAATCGGCAACGTCGGTTTTTTCGACCGCGCCGAACAGATAGCCGTTTTTAAGCTCGAAGCCGCTGACGGTCGGGAAAACGCCTTCAACGGGCTTATCGACCGAAACAGATTTGTTCGAGCCTCCTCCGCCGACAATTTCGGTAACGCCGTTAACGCCGATTATCGAGTTTGCCGAAACCGAAAACGCGCCGACGTCGCCCTCTGAACCGCAAACCGCAAAGGGAACGCAAATAGTCAGGCTCCTGCCCGAAACAAGCTTTTCGTTTTCGACCGTGCCCATATTAATTGCGGCGAACCTTAAGGTAAAAACGCCGTTTTCTTCATCGAGAGAGCAAATCTGCTCCCAGCCGTTCGCCGGCATTTCCGCCATAAATGCATCCATTTGGCTTTCGGTGTTATCGGTTATTTTGGGCGCGAACACGGTTTTATCGTATTCAAGAGCAAACTCAAGCGCAATAAGACCCGAGCTGTCGCCGAGATTGGTTACCTCGATATAAAGCGGATAGGATGCGTTTGAGGGAACGCTGTTTTCGCCCGAAAGCGAAACCGAAACCTTTTCCGATTCGTCCGAAGCGGCAATTTCAAGCTCAGAGCCACTGCCGCCCGAAAGCGTGAACAAATCATCCGCCTTAACCGAAATTATTTCGGATGAATCTATGCTGAATTTGAAGTTGCCCGCGCCGAGAACCGCAAAGGGAATTTCCAAAACGAGCTCGGATGCACTGTCGAGATAGCTGTTTCCGCTATCCGGCATTGCAAATCGGATATGATAACAGCTTTCTTCTTCGGAATGACTGCTCATTTGCTCCCAACCCGACGGCGCCGAAACAATAAACGAATCCATGCCGCTCTTTTCGGCTTCGTTTTCGGTTATTATCGGCTCGACAAGCTCGGGGTCGTAGCGCAAAACGAATTCAAGCCCCGCCAATGCCGAAGAAGGCTTTGATGCCGTTATTCTTATGCCTATTTCGCTGCCCATATATGCAGGATCGCTGCAGGAGAGCGAAAGCGCAACCGTTTCATCTGCCGCAGAAACGGCAAAGCACGGCAGGCAAATGCATATAACGACGAAAAACAACAAGGTTTTTACCGATATCCTTCTCAATTCGAGCCTTCCTTTCGGGGTTTTATGTGTTGATTATCTTATAAATTTCGCCTTTTCCTACGCCGCGATCACGCGAGACCTGCTTGCAGGCATCCATTTTCGAAAGCCCAAGCGAAATATAGTGCTCAACGTGCTCAACCACGGTCATATTCTTCCAGAATGCCTCTTCCTCAGGCATTCCCTCGCAAATGAAAACGTATTCACCCTTTTTTTCGGGGGCGGAAAGCGCGGAGAACTCTTCGCAAAGCGATTCGGCAGTTCCGCGGAAATAGCGCTCGTGAAGCTTGGTCAGCTCCTTTGCGAGCACGCATTTGCGGCTTCCGAACGCGCTTGCAAGCTCTTTTAAATAGCTTTCGGCATCATGCGGCGAGATATAAAGAATAAAAGTTCTTTTTTCGCGCGCAAGCTCAGCGATTCTTTCCTTCCGCTCGGTTGCGTTCTCGGGCAGAAAGCCCTCGAAGCAAAAGCGGCGGGAGGCAAGACCCGAAGCCGAAAGCGCGGTTATCGCCGCGCAGGCGCCCGGCAGCGCACAAACGGGAATTCCGCTTTGAGCGCAGGCGGCAACCAGCTTTTCGCCGGGATCGCTTACCGCAGGTGTGCCCGCATCGGTTATAAGCGCACAGCTTTCGCCCGAAGCTATTCTTTCGATAATTGATTCCATGGCATTGCGCGAGCTGTGCTCGTGATAGCTCACAAGCGGCTTTTTTATGCCGAGAAGCATTAAAAGCTTTCCGCCGACACGGGTATCCTCGGCGGCAACAAAATCAGCGCCTTCAAGCGTTTCCTTTGCGCGAAGAGTCATGTCGCCCAAATTGCCGATGGGGGTTGGTACTATATAAAGAGTTCCTGCCATATCAATCAACTTTTTTAGCCTTTTTTCTGTGCTTCCAAACGCGAAGCTTCATATAAATTTTGGGAAGATGGTCGATAAGAATATTCTTCAAGCCGTTGCGAACCTTGGAATAGCCGTCGTGAAGCTTAACCAAAAGCTTATAGGGAACGTGCTTGCCGGTTGCGCGGGCATCAAGCCATTTTTCATAAGGTCTGCCAAGCCATTTGGGCATTGCATAAGCCCATTTATAGCGGCGCACGAAATGAGCGAAATATGCCTGGAGATAAAGCACCTCGTGCTCGGGGAACTGAGGCTGAACAAGCGGAACGCGCGCATCGGGCTTAACACCGCCCTCGGGAATAAAGCCGCCCTCCATTGCGATATCGTAAAGCTTGGTTCCGGGATAGGGATAGAAAATGTTGGGAATAACTCTGTCGGCGCCCGCCTTGGCGTTAAGCTTAATGGTTTTAAGCGCACGATATTTATCCTCATAGGGCAAACCGATTATGTTATAAGTGAGCTGAGCGATACCGTATTTGTGGAACCACTTGCTGCAGTTTATAATCATTTCATCGGTCATATAGCGCTTAAGATATTTAAAGCGCATTTCTTGGTCGCCGCTTTCAAGACCCATATCAATGGTATAACAGCCCGCCTCCTTCATCTTCTTAACCGATTCCTCGGTAAGAATATCGAAGCGGATGTTACCCGTAAAGGGAAGGTGGATCTCCTTGATATAAAGATCAAGGAATTCCTCGGTCCAATCGGGCATCATGTTAAAAATAGCGTCGCGAAAGTTTATAACCTTTATTTGAGGATGCTTTTCAAGAAGCGTTTTAAGATAAAGAATTCCGTTTTGAGGCGAGCGGAAGCGCGAATAGATCTTTTTGTTGGGATAAACGTTGCGGAACTGCGAGTTGCCGCAATAGGTGCAGTTATAGCGGCAGCCGCGGCTCATCATAACTATTGCCGTGCCGACCTTTACGCTATCGAGGTTATCGTAATCGAAGAGATCAAAATCGGGAATGGGCAAGCGGTCGAGATCCTCGAAAAGCGGAGCAACGGGGTTTTTCTTGATGCTTCCGTCATCCATTCTGAACCACATGCTCAGTATATTCGTATAATCCTCTCCTGCGCTCATTTTATCGGCAAGCTCAAGAGCCTGATATTCACCGTCGCCGATGGTTATAACGTCAACCTCGGTCTGCTCCATAACCTCTTCGGGCGCAAGGGTGCAATGATAGCTGCCCGCTGTTATAAGCGCGTTCGGCATAACCTCTTTTGCCCATTTTATATAAAGCTTGCAATCGGGGAACGCGGTGGTTCTTATCGAAAAGCCGATAATATCGAATTCGCCCATTGCCTTAAGCTTTTCTTTAAATTCCTGCTCGCTGTGAAGATAAAGCAGATGCAGAAGCCTAACGTCGTGGCCGCCCTGCTTCATAACAGCCGATATAGAAGCGAGACCCTCGCTGTAATTGCCGCCGGTTAGCTTACCCGAAAGCTCTCTGTCGGTATAGTCGGGGTAAACGAGAAGCTCGCGAGCCTTTTTTCCGTTTAAATTTTTAAGTTCCATTTATATATCCTCTTGAATTATTAATCGTTTTTAGCATCGAACCAGCTTTTGCCGATTCCCACGTCGACCGAAAGCGGAACCGAAAGCTCTGCCGCGCCGAGCATTGCCTCGCGAAGAATAGCTTCCGCCCTTTCGGCTTCTTCTATGGGAGCTTCGATAATGAGCTCGTCGTGTATTTGAAGAATAAGCCTTGCCTTTAAGCCTGCCTCTTTAAGCATTTTATCGGCACGTATCATTGCGATTTTTATAAGGTCTGCCGCCGCACCCTGAATGGGGGTGTTCATTGCGACGCGCTCACCGAATGCCTGCATATTCTTGTTGCTTACCGAAAGCTCGGGAATATAGCGTCTTCTGCCGAACATGGTCTCGACATAGCCGTTTTCGCGCGCAAAGCGCTTTGTCGATTCGAGATAATCGCGAACGCCGGGGTATTTTGAAAGATAGCTTTCGATATATTCGGCGGCGGTTTTTGTAGTTATGTGAAGATCCTGCGAAAGAGAATAAGCACCGATGCCGTAGATTATACCGAAGTTGACCGCCTTGGCGCGCTTGCGCATCTCGGAGCTTACAAACTCACGCGGAACGCCGAACACCTGCGAAGCAGTAACCGTATGGATATCTTCCCCATCTTTAAAGGCGTTTATAAGCTCGTTGTCGCCCGCAACGTGAGCAAGAACACGCAATTCTATCTGAGAATAGTCGGCGTCGATAAGAACGTTTCCCTCTCCCGCAACGAAGAATCGCCTGAGTTCTCTGCCCTTATCGCTTCTTACGGGAATGTTTTGCAAATTGGGCTCGGCGGAAGAAAGCCTGCCCGTGAGCGTTTGGGTCTGCTTGAAGGTAGTGTGTATCTTGCCGTTTTCGGTTATTTGCTTACCCAGGCCGTCGCAATAGGTGTTTTTCAGCTTTGAATCCTTGCGGTATTCGAGAATAAGCGGAATTATGGGATGATATGCTTCTAATTTTTCAAGCACCGAAACGTCGGTGGAATAACCGCTTTTGGTTTTGCGGTAATGCGGAAGCATAAGCTTTTCGAACAGAATGCTTCCAAGCTGCTTTGGCGAGTTGATGTTGAATTTTTCACCCGCAAGCGACCATATCGCCTCTTCCTCCTCGGCAACCGAGCGAGAGAGAAGCTCGTTGAAGCGGTCGAGCGCCTGCTTATCGACCGAAAAGCCTCGTTCTTCCATTTCAAACAGCACGCGTGAAAGCGGAAGCTCGACCGTGCGATAAAGTTTTTCGAGCTCGGGGGTCAGCTTTTCGAGCAGTTTTTCGTAAATCTCGGGGAGAAGCGAAACCTTAATTTCGGAAGAAGAAACGCCCAAAAGCTCAAGCGCGGCTCTGCCGAACGAAACGCCGTTATCCTCGGGCGAGCAAACGTAGGCGATAAGCGAGATATCCTCACATTCGCAGTTAAGCTCAACACCTGCCCTTGAAGCAAGATGCAACGCCTCTTTAAGAGACCAGCAAACGATTTTTTTGCATTCCGAAACAAGCCTTGCCGCCTCGTCTTTTCCACGGTAAAGCGCGCCCTCGCAATTTATAAGCAGTTCTTCGCCGACAGCGGCAACATAAAGCGTTTTGCCGACAAAGCTTTCGGGCAAAGACAGGAATTCTTCGGCTTGCGCCTCTTTTGCCTCTTCGACGGGCTCGGCTTCGAGCTTTTCGAGAAACTGCCTGAAGCCCAAGCGCTTATAAAGCTCGCGCAGGGCGGAATTGTCGGCACCGCCGTATTCGCAATCGGTAAGCTCACAGCCAAGCGGAGCATCGAGCTTTATCTCGGCGAGAAAACGCGACATATAGGCGCTTTCTTTGCCATCTCGCAGTTTTTTGCCGACCGCGCCCGAAATTTCTTCGGCATGCTCATAAACGTTATCGAGCGAACCGTATTCGCAAATAAGCTTTATTGCGCCCTTTTCGCCGATTCCGGGAACACCGCTGATATTATCGGAGCTGTCGCCCATTATTGCCTTAACATCAATAAGTTGCTTGGGCTCAACACCGTATTTTTCTTTTATTTCCGCGGGCGTTGTTATCTTGGTATCGTCGTTGGCGGCAAGAAGCACCGTTACCCTTTCGTTAATAAGCTGAAAGCTATCGCGGTCGCCCGTCACGATAAAGGTTTCGATTCCGAGATCATAAAGCTTCTTCGAAAGCGTTCCGAGAATATCGTCCGCCTCGAAGCCCGCCTGCTCGATAACCTTTAATCCCAGCGCCCTTGAAAGCTCTTTTGCGAAGGGAAGCTGCTTTGCGAGGTCGTCGGGCATCGGCTTACGCGTTGCCTTATAGCTCTCGCACACCTTATGACGAAAGGTTTTTTCTTTTAAATCGAATGCGATAGCGGCATGGGAGGGAGCTTCGCCGATTCTTGACATCGCCTTATTTATCATCCCCACAAACCCGAACAGCGCGTTGGTAGGCAAACCGTCGGGCGCGGTTAACGGGCGCACTCCGTAAAAGGCGCGGTTTAATATGCTGTTTCCGTCAAATATAATAGCTTTTCCCATCAATATCGCCTCGCATAGTTATTCATCATTATTTTACCACTTAAAGCCCCTAAAGTCAACGAATTTTTATGCTATTTTTCCTCACAAAACAAAGAAAAACGCCTCTGTTTTTTCAGAGGCGTTTATGTTGAATGTTTTGTTTATAAAAGACTGGTTATGAATATCTCAAGGCCGATAAAGATCAATATCGCGCCGCCGAGATAGCCGGCCTTGCCCGAAAGCTTATTGCCCGCCCGCGTGCCGATAAAAACGCCGAAGGTGCAGATAACGAAGGTTACCGCGGCAATTATAAGCGCCGAAACGAGAGCCGAAACGAAATCGTAGCTTGCAATGGTGAAGCCGACCGAAAGCGCATCGATCGAGGTTGCGATGCCCTGAACGATAAGCGCGCCGAATCCGAGCTTTTTTATCTCACAGCTGCATTCAGCTGCCGAAGACGCCGAGCAAGCCTCGCGGCATTTGTTTTCCCTTGCGCACTCATAGATCATCTTTCCGCCGATAAACACAAGCAAAACGAGCGAAATATAGGGAATAAAAGCCTCAACGGCTTTAAAATAGCGAATAAACGTGTGAACACATACCCAGCCGATAAGCGGCATTGCCGCCTGAAAGAACGCAAAAACGCCCGAAACGCCGAACGCCTTGCTTTTTTTCATTGTCGGCTCGTTGAGCCCGTTGGCAAGCGAGACCGAAAAGGCATCCATCGCCAAGCCTATTCCGAAAAGAACGCTGTTCAGAAAAAAGGTGAAATCCATTCGGCACACCGCCTTTCTTTTATAGCTTTGTTGAAATCAATATACCACTTTATATTCCCCGTGTCAACCTTTAATGCATTGCCGCCTTTGCCCAACAAAAAAAGAGGCTTTAAGCCCCAACGAAATCAGTTTAGCACATATCAAACTGTTTGTCAACACAAAAAGCCCTTTTAAATGGCACAATAGCCAACTTTCTGCTGTTTGAATAAATTTTAATAGGTTATTTTGTATAGATTGTGTATTGATATGGCTTGCAAATTATGATATCATAAAGGCGAAGAAAGGGTGAGTCCAATGTACAGGTAAAAACCGAAGCCAAAAAGATTCAACGGCTTCAATACAACGCGAAAGCAAGCAGAACAGAATAATGTCTTAAGTGTGTGTTTTTTTCCTCCAAATAATGTTTTCCTTTTTACCCATTACACAAACCTTTCAAAACCGTTTAAAAAGCATAAGATCTCCTTTATTTAGTAATTCGGTATAAGCTAAAACGATCGGTTTTCCGGGTTTTTCCATTCAGCGAAAGAGAGGTTAATCAATGATGCTGGATATTAAAACAGAAAATAAATAACCCTTGACTGTAACAAATAGATTAACAGTCAAGGGTTATTTTTTGTTTTCTCTCTGTGGTGCATCGCCCCAAGGGGCGTTTTTTGTTTTTTAATTGTTTTAGCTTTTTTTATTAGAAAAGTTAAAGAATCGACACATATACTTGACAAAATCATATAAATATTATATTATTTATGTATATTTTTTGATATGGTTTTGATTATTAGATAATGTCATTTCGTATATCATAATCCATTTTCGCATATATTCAGATATCCTTTTTCGGTATGGAGGCGGGTTTGAAAAACAAAGCAAAAAAGAAAGAAAAATGGATAAAGCTCCGCCACAGAATAGTGCGTGATATTGCGTTTACAATACTTTACCCATATTGCTATTTTAAATTCGGAGCACGCATAAAGCCATTTAAAGAGCGCAACGGCAGGCAATTTATCGTTGTTTTCAACCACACGACCGGTTTTGACCAGTTTTTTGTGGGAATGTGCTTTAAGGGCGCGGTTTATTATATGGCAACCGAGGATATTTTTTCAAAGGGCTTTACCTCTAAGCTGCTTAAATATCTCGTTAACCCCATTCCGATAAAAAAGCAAACGAACGATCTGCGTGCCGTGCTTAACTGCATGCACGTTGCGTGCGAGGGCGGAACGATCGCGCTTGCGCCCGAGGGCAACAGAACCTACAGCGGCAGAACAACATATATCAAGCCGACCATTGCCCAGCTTGTTAAAAAGCTTAAGCTTCCGCTTGCGGTATTTCGCATCGAAGGCGGCTATGGCGTTCAGCCCCGCTGGAGCGACGTTATACGCGCGGGCAGAATAAACTGCTACGTCGCAAGAGTTGTTGAGCCCGAGGAATATGCCGAAATGTCTGACGATGAGCTCAACGCAATAATAAAAGAGGGGCTTTTTGTTGATGAAGCAAGGGCTGATGCCGAATTCAAAAGCAAAAAGAGCGCCGAATATTTAGAGCGCGCAATGTACGTTTGCCCCTATTGCGGTCTTTCGGAGTTTGAAAGCCGAAAGGATACCGTTGAATGCAAAAAATGCGGAAGAAAGCTTAAATATCTTTCAACGACCGAGCTCAGCGGTGTCGGATTCGAATTTCCCTACCGCTTCGTTGCCGATTGGTATGATTACCAAAACGCATTTATAAACAAGCTTAACGTTCTCGAGCATACCGATTCGCCGCTTTATACCGACAACGCAAATCTTTTTGAGGTTATCGTTTACAAAAGCAAAAAGCTTATTGAAAAGAACGTTGAAATAAAGCTTTTCGGCGACAGAGTGGTTTTCGGAAACGGAACCGTCATTCCCTTCAGCGAGGCTTCGGTTTTCACCGTTTTGGGAAGAAACAAGCTTAACATTTACCACAACGGAAAAATCTATCAGCTTAAGGGCGGAAAACGTTTTAACTCGCTTAAATACATGAACATATTTTACAGATATAAAAACATGACCGAGGAGGTTGAAAATGGAGAATTTTTGGGAATTTAACGTCTGGGGCGGCTTTAACCTTGTTTCTTCGCTCTTGTTTGCCTTGCTTTTGGCAAACGTTTTAAAGAAGACAATAAAGCCCCTTAACGCATCGCTTATACCAACCTCGGTGCTCGGCGGCGGCTTGCTTCTTATCATTGCTTCGATATATAAGCTTATAACGGGCGACATTTTGTTCAATACCGAATTCTTCGGCGGAAGCGGAACAGCTAACCTCGAGATAATCACCTATCACACCCTTGCGCTCGGCTTTATCGCATCAACCCTAAAGGATTCGGGCGAAAAGCTAAGCAAGCAACGCTCGGTTGAAATATTCAACACCGGTGTAACAACCGTTTCAACCTATCTTTTGCAGGGCGTTGTCGGCATGGGCATAACCATTATCGCATCGTTTATCATTAAAGATTTCTTCGCCGCAGGCGGTTTGCTTCTCCCCTTCGGCTACGGCCAAGGCACCGGTCAGGCGCTCAACTACGGCAACATATATGAAACCGATTTCGGTTTTGTAGGCGGAAGAAGCTTCGGACTCACCATTGCCGCGCTCGGCTTCCTCAGTGCAAGCATCGGCGGTGTTATACACCTGAACGTTCTTAAAAAGCGCGGTGTGATAAAGCCCGTTTCATCTAAAGAGGGCGCGCTCTCTTCGGAAGAAATTCAGGGCAACGATGAAATACCCATGCACGGCAGCATGGATAAGCTCACCGTTCAGCTTGCGCTTATCGCGGCGGCTTATTTTATAACCTATCTGCTTATGTTTGCCCTCGGCTTGCTTTTGCCGGATATGCGTTCGGTTATTTACGGCTTCAACTTCCTTTTGGGCGTTATCGCGGCTTCGCTTATTAAGCTTGTTATGAAATTCCTTCGCAAGAAGTCGATAATAAAGAAGCAATACGCCAACAACTTCCTTTTAACAAGAACAAGCAACTTCTTTTATGACGTTATGGTCATTGCGGGCATTGCCGCGATAAAACTTGATATGCTTGAAAAGTATTGGGGAATAATTCTCATTCTCGGCGTTGCGGGCCTTGCTATAACCTTTACTTATAACCGCTTTATTGCGAAAAAGCTGTTCCCGAATTACGTTGAAGAGCAGTTCCTTGCAATGTACGGCATGCTCACCGGAACCGCCAGCACGGGCGTTATGCTTCTGCGTGAGGTCGACGGCGATTTCAAAACGCCGGTTGCCGACAACCTCGTTTATCAGAACTTCCCCGCTATCGTTTTCGGATTGCCGCTTATGCTTCTTGCAACGCTCGCACCGGTCAAGCCGATCTTAACGCTCGGCATCCTCGCCGCATTCTTCGCTGTAATGAACGTAATTCTTTTCCGTTCATATATTTTCAAGCGAAAAAAGAAATAGCAGACCGATATAAACCTGTTCTTTACGCTCTTGAAAAAATAAAAACAAAAATATGCTTCTTGATAAAAACAATCGAGAAGCATATTTGTTTTTTATACCCCAAAAACACAAGCATTTTCGGGGACCCCGCAATTCTTTCAAAATAACTGTGTTTCTATCGGTCTGAAAGTCGTGAATTTATTTTAATTTAATCTTCCCTTCCCGTAAGCTCGCCCTCTGACGAAAGGTCGGGATAACCAAGCTGACGCAACGCCTCGTAAACCACCACGGCAACCGAGTTCGAAAGATTAAGCGAGCGCACGAACCCAAGCATGGGAATTCTTATGCAGCGCTCGTAGTTCTCGGCAAGAAGCGGCTCGGGCAGGCCGTGGCTTTCCTTTCCGAAAACGAAATAGATATCACGGTCGGCGCAATATTCAACCTCGGAATGACATTTTTTGCCCTTTGTTGAGCAAAAATAGAACTCGCCGTCGTTTTTCGAACGAAATTCCTCCCAATTTTTATATGTTGTAACCGTGAGATATTTCCAATAATCAAGCCCCGCGCGGCGAATAGATCGCTCGCTGAGCTCGAAGCCAAGCGGCTCGATAAGATGAAGATGACAGCCCGTTACAGCGCAGGTGCGCGAGATATTACCCGTGTTTTGCGGTATTTCGGGCTCGTAAAGAACAATATGTATCAATTTGTTTTTTCCTTTTCGGCAATTTTTTTAAGAATAACATAAAATTCGCCTTTTGGCAAGACTTGATTATAGCAAAATAATGTATTATAATATTAATATCAAAATGCTCGGGAGGCTCGCAATGGAACTTAAAATTCTTAACATCGATCCTTATTTAACGCCGTTTAAGGATGCTTTGAATGAGCGTTATTCGTTATATATCAAAAAGCGCGCAGAGCTTTTGAAGAATTCGGAAACGCTTTGCGATTTTGCAAACGGCTATAACTTCTTCGGCATTCGTCCAACCGAAAACGGTTGGATATACCGCGAATGGGCGCCCGGTGCCGACGCAATGTTTTTCACCGGCGATTTCAACGGCTGGGATATTCACGCCAACCAAATGAAGCGAACCGAAAACGGTGTTTTCGAAATAGAGCTTAACGGCAGAGATGCGCTCAAGCGCGGCGAGAAGATACAGGCGATAGTTTACCGCAACGGTGAAATGATGCGCCGCGTGCCCGCCTATGCAACGCGCGTTGTTCAAGACCCCGTTACTTATAACTGGTGCGCCGAGGTTGACGACGTTCTCTTCGACGGCTTTGAATGGACCGACGCGGGTTTTAAACCCGCCGCAACGCCTTTTATTTATGAATGCCACGTCGGCATGGCGCAAGAGGAAGGCAGAGTGGGCACCTATAAGGAATTCACCAAAAATATTCTTCCGCGCATTAAAAAGCTGGGCTACAACACCATTCAGATAATGGCGATAATGGAGCACCCCTATTACGGCTCGTTCGGATATCAGGTTTCAAACTTTTTTGCGGCAAGCTCGCGCTACGGAAGCGCTCGCGACCTGAAGGAGCTTATTAACGCCGCACACAAAAAGGGCATAACCGTTCTGTTGGACGTTGTTCACTCGCACGCGGTTAAAAACGGCGGCGACGGCTTAAACTATTTCGACGGAACGCATTATCAATATTTCCACGAGGGCGCACGCGGATATCACACCGCCTGGGACACCAAGCTGTTTAACTACGGCAAAAACGAGGTTTTGCATTTTCTGCTTTCGAACCTTAAATATTGGATGGACGTTTTCCACTTCGACGGCTTCCGCTTCGACGGCGTTACCTCGATGCTTTATCACGATCACGGCTTGGGAAGCGCATTTACCGATTATTCCATGTATTTTTCGGGCAACACCGATAAAGAAGCGATAACCTACCTTCAGCTCGCAAACGAGCTTATACACTCGTTCAACCCCAAGGCAATAACCATTGCCGAGGATATGTCGGGCATGCCCGGAATGTGCATTCCCAACGAGGATGGCGGCATCGGGTTCGATTACCGTCTTTCGATGGGAATACCCGATCTTTGGATAAAATTCATCAAGGAATACAAAGACGAAGATTGGGATATGTTCAAGCTTTGGTATGAGCTGAATTCCAAGCGCCCCGCCGAAAAGAGCATCGGCTATTGCGAATCGCACGATCAGGCGCTTGTCGGCGACAAAACCATAATTTTCCGCCTTTGTGATGCCGAAATGTATTGGAGCATGGCAAAGCACATCGAAAGCCCGATAATCGACCGCGGCATTGCCCTGCACAAGATGATCCGTCTGCTTACCGCAAGCCTTGTGGGCGAGGGTTATCTGAACTTTATGGGCAACGAATTCGGCCACCCCGAATGGATAGATTTCCCCCGCGAGGGCAACGGCTGGAGCTATCATTATTGCCGCAGACAATGGAGCCTTGCCGACAACGATCTGCTTCGCTATGAATTTCTTAACAAATTCGATATCGCAATGCTCAAGCTTTTAAAGCGCGAGCGCATTATGAGCAAAAAGGCGCAAAGCCAATGGATAGATCAGGGCGACAAGGTGCTTCTTTACACCAAAAAGAAGGTTGCCTTCGCCTTCAACTTCCACCCCGACCGCTCGTTTGAAAACTATTTCGTTCCCGTTGAAGAGGCGGGCACCTACAGCGTTATACTTTCAAGCGACGACAGCGATTTCGGAGGATTTGACCGCGTTGACAAATCGGTTTGCTACAAGGCGGAAAAGACCGCCGACGGCAGACTCGGCTTCTTCTGCTATTTGCCCTCCCGCTCGGCAACCGTGTTCAAGAAGAACTGATTTTTGATTGTTTTTGATCGTTTATTATACAAAAGGGGAACTTTTGAAAAAGTTCCCCTTTTAAAATCCCCTCAAAACTTTTTATTCTTTCATTAAAAAAGTTTTTGGGAGAGAGCACGAGAGGACCCTTTTTTCAAGAAAGGTCCTCTCGTAAAAACATCAATATAAAAGCTCATCCCAACAAAACGTCGGTTACAAGCATAACGCAAAATCCTACAAGAAGCGCATAGGTAGCACCGCGCTGGCTTCCGTGGGCGTGCGTTTCGGGAATCATCTCATCGCTGATAACATAAAGCATGGTTCCGCCCGCAAAGGCAAGCGCAAAGGGCAAAATGACCGAAGCGATGCTTACAGCAAAATAGCCCAAAAGCGTTCCCACAACCTCAACCAAGCCGGTTATCATCGCGCAGATAAAGGTTTTTTTGGGTGATACGCCCGCGGCAAGCATAGGCCCGATAATTACCATTCCCTCGGGAATGTTCTGCAACGCAATGCCGCCCGCAATGATCAACGCCTGTGCGGTATCGCCCGCGCCGAAGCCCACGCCCGCGGCAATTCCCTCGGGCAGATTGTGTATTGCGATCGCGGTAACGAACAAAAGAACCTTGCTTAAATTCGTGTTGTTGTGTCCCTCATCGTCGGAACCGACAAGCTTGTGAAGATGCGGAACGAGCTTATCGATAAGGTTTAGGCAAAGCGCGCCGACGAAGATTCCGCCGACGGTTATTAAAATGCCGAGTTGTCCGCCATATTCAAGCGACGGCAGAATAAGACCGAGCACCGCAGCGGCAAGCATTACGCCCGCGGCAAACGAAAGAACGATATCGGAAAACCGATGCGATATTTTTTTAAAAACAAAACCGATGAGCGAGCCGATAACGGTTGCACCGCCAACGCCCAGCGCGGTTAATAAAACAGCCTCCAAAACTACACCGCCTATTATTTTTGATAGGTTATTTTAACACATTTGTCAAAGCGTGTCAATTCGTATATATTTTGTTCCTTTACAAAATAGAGCAAAATATATTGAAATATATTAATAATTTGTGATATAATGTTTTAAAGCTTAAAACAAGGGGGGCAAAAGGATGAAAAACGGCTTTAAGATCGAATGGAAGACCTGTTTAAAGATCGGAATAAGCATTTTTGTGCTTTATCTTTGCATTTATTTCTTCCCCTCGATGTTCGGCGTTTTAAAGGCGCTTCTCGCCGCGGCACTTCCCTTGCTTATCGGCGGAGTTATCGCCTATATTGTCAATATATTAATGAGCTTCTACGAGCGCCACTATTTTCCAAAAACCCAAAAGAAATTCCTTTTAAAGACAAAACGACCGTTTTGCCTTATCGGTGCCTATATAACTTTGCTTGCCGTTATTGCGCTTATAATCGTTTTAATAATTCCCCAGCTTGTTTCGTGCGTCAGCGTGCTTGTTGCCAAGGTTCCTGCCGCAATAAACAACGTTATAACCAAGCTTGACGAAAAGGGCATTATAACCGACGAGCTCGTTAACGAATTCAAAAGCATCGATTGGAAAGCGCGGATACAGCAGTTTGCGGGCGTTTTAACAAGCGGGCTCGGCAGCGCGTTTGATATTGTTGTTTCAACCGTTTCATCGGTGGTTTCGGGCATTGTAACGGCTTTTCTTGCGATAGTTTTCTCGTTTTACGTGCTTGCCTCCAAAGATAAGCTTTCAAGTCAATCCGACCGCCTCTGCAAGCGCTTTTTAAAGGAAAACTTTTATAAAAAGGCTCTTTACGTTATAAAAACCTTCAACGTCTGTTTTCACAAATATATCGTCGGTCAGGTTACCGAAGCGGTTATTCTCGGCGTGCTGTGTACGCTCGGAATGTGGATATTGCGCCTGCCCTATGCAACAATGATAGGCGCGTTCATTGCGTTCACGGCGCTTGTTCCCGTTGCGGGTGCATATATCGGCGGTGCCGTAGGCGCGTTTATGATCTTCACCGAATCGCCGATAAAGGCGCTTATATTCCTTATATTCCTCGTTGTGCTTCAGCAGATCGAGGGCAACCTCATTTATCCGAGAGTTGTCGGTTCTTCAATGGGTCTGCCGGGCATTTGGGTGCTTGCGGCAATAACCGTTGGCGGCGGAATAATGGGTGTTACGGGTATGCTGATAAGCGTTCCCATTGCCGCAACGATATATAAGTTCTTAAGCGAAAGCGTTAAAAGCACACCCGTGCGCAAAAAGCCGATCCTAAAAGAAAAAAGCGAATAGAAAAATTTAACCCGAAGAAGCATTTCGTTTCTTCGGGTGTTTTTTCTGCCCTTGCGGGCGTTTTTTTGTTAATCGGCAAGGGCGGCAACGTTAATAACGGTCTTGTTCTTCTTTCTTGCCATTGTTTCGTATTTAAAAGCCCCGCCGAAATCGCAAACAGTATAGGTTACAACGTAATCACAGCGGTTCAGCATAAAGCGGTTTCGGTAATCAATCGCAAAGCGCGACGGCGCAAGCAGAACCTCATCGGGCAAAACCGAATAATCGTTAAAGGCATCGCTTTGTTTGGGAAATTTTGAAAGCACAAGCATTATTTTTATGTTATAAAGCCCTTCAAGATCGCGCAGAACGCGGAACACCGTTTTATCGAAATTCCCCGAATCGCCGACCAAAAACACGTTAACGCCGTTATCAACAATCAGCTTTTCTATCGTTTTGCGCAATATGGGCTCGATGCTGTCGGGGCAATCGCGATGCCCGAAAAAGGTGCATTCTGCCATAATATTCCTCCTGTTTTGTGGGATATATCGTAATTATATCACAGTTTTTCCAAAATTGCGATATATCCCACACGATTTATCGCATATTTGGGTAAACTTTTTGCGATATATCGAAAAAGGAGAAGTAAATGAATACAAAAGAGGCAGTTGCAAAAAGAATTATCGAGCTTTGCCGCGAACGCAATCTTGCTATTAACGCGCTTGCAAACGAAAGCGGTCTTCCGCCATCTACAGTATACAGCATGCTAAACGAAAAGAGCCAAAATCCGGGGGTTGTTTCGATAAAAAAGATATGCGACGGGCTGGATATCAGCCTGCGCGAATTCTTCGACAGCGAAATTTTCGATTCGCTTGAACAAGAGATAAAATAACTTCGCCTTTTTCGAAGCTATTGTATCATATTTTCGATAATTACGCAAGTGCGTATACGCAGGAGCGGAAACGGCAATAGAATATTCTTGAGGTGAGATAATTGAGCGTCAAGGATGCGGTTGCCGAAAGATTCCTGCAAATATGCAAAGAACGAAACATTAAGCTGAACGAGCTTGCAAACAGATCGGGGGTTACACCCTCAACCGCCTACAGCATGGTGGACAAAAGCCGCCGCGACGTTTCGGTCGTTACGGTTAAAAAGTTTTGCGACGGGCTGGATATCAGCCTGCGCGAATTCTTCGACAGCGAAATCTTCGATTCGCTTGAACAAGAGATCGTATAAAACAAAAAAGGTTCTTGCACAACAAAAGTGTTGCAAGAACCTTTTTATTTTAATATATATTTATAAAGAAGAAACGAAGCGCAGGAACGCCGCCGCGCCCTCGGGGTTGCGTTTATAAACACCCGCATCCTCAAGAACGTTCAAAAATACCTTGCCGATCTCGTATTTTAATATGTCTTCGGCGTTTTCGGCGTTAAGCTCGGGGTGTTCGGCAACAACCCTTTGCGCCCAAGCGGAATGAGATGCGAGCGCAGGATCGCCTTCGAGGCTTGTGCCCTCAACGAGCGCCTTTTCAAGCAGGGTTATTTCGGTTGCAAGCCTTGCGGGCAGAACCGCAAGACCCATTACCTCGATAAGACCGATGTTTTCTTTTTTGATATGATGAAGCTCGGGGTTGGGGTGGAACACGCCGAGAGGACGCTCGGGCGAGGTTATATTATTGCGAAGCACGAGGTCGCATTCGAAAAGACCGTTGTTCATTCGCGCAATGGGGGTTACGGTATTATGCGGAACGCCTTCGGTTTCGGCAAATATTCCGACGCTTTCATCGGAATATGCGCGCCATTTTGCAAGGATTTCCGAGCAGCATTCGGCAAGCGCACTGCGGTCTGCCGAGGCAACGCGAATTACCGACATCGGCCATTTTACAATGCCCGCCGAAACGTTCGGGAATTTTTCGAGCTTGAATTCATATTCAACCGCCGCCTTTGCCATTGCAAAAACATAGTTGCCGCCCTGAAAATGCTCGTGGCTTAATATCGAGCCGCCAACGATGGGCAGATCGGCGTTTGAGCCGATGAAATAATGAGGCAGATATTCGATGATATCAAACATTTTATCGAACACCGCGCTGTCGATCTTCATGGGGATATGCGCGGCATTAAAGGCGATGCAATGCTCGTTATAATAGCCGTAGGGCGAATATTGAAGCTGCCATTCCTCGCCGTTGACCTGCATTGAAACGGGGCGCAGGTTTTGGCGCGCGGGGTGGTTTGCATTGCCCGCAAAGCCTGCGTTTTCGGCGCAAAGCTGGCATTTGGGGTAGGATGCCGCCTTTGCGTTTCTTGCGGCGGCGATGTCGCGGGGGTCTTTTTCGGGCTTAGAGCGGTTTATGGTTATATCAAGGGTTCCGTATTCGCATTCAAAGGTCCATTTCATGTCCTTTGCGATCCTGCCCGCGCGAACGTAATTGGTGTTCTTGCTGAACTCAAAATACCAATCGGTCGCCTCCTTGGGCGAAGCGGAATAGCGGCGCTTGAACTCGCGCGCGATCTCGCGGGGCATGGGCGTAAAAAATCCCATAAGCTTTGTATCGAAAAGGTCTTTTGAATTCGCGGTGTCGGCAATGATGCCGTTTTCGCAGGCATAGGCGATAATCGGCGCAAGAAGCTCATCGATGCTTTCGTTTGTGTACGCGGGCGAGCTTTCCTCCCAAGAGGTAAGGCTGAGAGCATCCATAAGCGCATTTCGCACAACGAAAATATCGCATTCCTCGATAAGATTGTTTTTTAAGCCGTAATTAATAAGCTTTTGAATCGATTCGCAGATCATAGCAGTTTACCCCTCAACAAAAATGCATTATAAACTATACTACAAAAAAAACCGTTTTTCAAGATATTCGCACAAAAAAACAGCCGTTATCGGAGTTTTCCGAAAGCGGCTGTTTGATTTTTTTGTCGGTTATCTGTCTCTGAAAACGCCGATCTTAAGCTTTTCGAGCTGAATGTCGGTGCAGGAGCCGGCGCAGAAGAATGCAACGCCGACAGCGCCCGCCTTGCGGCATTCCTCAACCTGCTTGGTCGATTCAATAACGGGAAGCTTGCTGTACATGGGCGAGATACCCGAAATGTTGGGTGCTTCACCGTAGTTTTTAACCATATAGCCAACCTCCCTGCCAACGTCCTCGGCATCGTTGAGATATGCCATGGGATAAATGGCATCCAGCCAGCCCTGCTTTACCCAATAGCGCCAATCCTGACATTTAAGGTTGATAGCTTCGTTGGGGTCGCCGAAAACCGCGGTCGAAAGCTCGATATATCTGCCGTTTGCGCGGTATTCGAGAATAAGCTTGCGAACCGATTCAACGTATTCGGTAACCTTAGCGGCGCGCCATTCGATAAATTTGCGCCATTCTGCGCTCTTGTTATCTTCGATGGCATCGACGTCAATGCCGGTATCCTTAAGGAATTCTGCCTTGGTGTAATCGTCAAAGCCTGCGGTGCGGTCGATGCCGTGGCTTACGGGATAGCGGATATAATCGAGCTGGAAGCCATCGAAATCATAGTTGTCGATAAGCTCCTTAACCAAAGAAAGAACGAGCTCGCGAACCTCTTTATATGCGGGATTGAGGAAATAAAAATCGTCGAACGCGTCGTGAAGCAGACCGCCGTCCTTGCGGCGAGCCATCCATTCGGGATGAAGCTCTGCCATCTTACAGCCCGTATCTTTTGTGCCGAAGAAGAAATCCTCGAACCAAGCGTGTATCTTAACGCCGTTTTTCTTGCAGATTCTTATAAACGAATCGATAACGTCGAAATTCTCATAGCCCTCTTTAACGGGAAGAAAATCGTGAACGCACTTAAGCGCGTTTGCCTTGCCCTCATAGTTGGTTTCAACAAGAATAAGGTTAAAGCCCGCATCCTTAAGCATCAAAACGGTTTTTTCCACCTCGGCATCGCTTTTTTCGTGGGGGCGGTGCCAAACTGCGCGAACCTCGCCCGCGCGGGAAGCGGCGGTGTGATAATATGCCTCCTCGCAAAGCGCCTTAACCTGCTCGAACTCGCCGTTTTTCATTGCGGCGTTAGCGTCGTTTAACAGGGCTTGCGCCTTTTCTTTATCAAAAGAAGAGCCCTCGGCGATTCTTTCGGCGATGCGGCCTTCGATAAGCTCAAGCTGCATCTCGGCGGCAATTTCAAGCGCGCGGGAATCGATCTCGGCATTGAAAACACCGTTTTCTTTATCTATTTCCGCCTTTGCGCCCAAGCAAAGCGCATCGGCAATAAAGCGCGCGGCTTTGCCGTGGCCCGAAACAACGAAGCCGCCCTCGGGAACGGCGTTATTGTTGTTGCCGTAGCGGATAACTCTGCCGTTTACAACGCAAGCCTCAAGACCGTAGCTGTTGGTTCCCGTTGTTTCGCCAACGTTATAAATAACGAGCTCGTCTGCGCCGCGTGCGCCGTTGAATTTAGCAATAGGAAAAGTTTTCATGGCAATTCACCCTTCTTAGCGTTATGTTTTTCTGTTTGCATTATATCAAAACCGAAAATAATAATCAAGTGTTTATAATTATGTTCCGTCAACTTCCGTAAGGGCAAGCTTGGTTTCGGATACGAATTCTTTGGGAAAAAGAAAAAAAGAAGGCTTTTTGCCTTCTTTGTATTAAACTTCTCCTGATTCGGCTGATGGGACTTTTTGCTCGCTTTCGCGGTTTGCCGCTCTCTCCGTTCGCTTTCACCGCTTCGCACACAACCCTGTGTTCTTAAAAACAGTCCCCCTAACTTTTTTTCACGACCCTTCAAGTC